>CAXTLE010000100.1:0-9606 GCA_964244855.1 uncultured Aestuariivirga sp.
CGCTATAAATAACCAAATAGTTATTTGTTGGCAAGCGACTTTGGCAAAACAGGCAAAACCTCAGGTAAGAGACCCGGATGCGACAAAGCTGCGCATATTGGCGGCCGCGACGCAGGAATTTGCCAAATACGGGTTGGGCGGTGCAAGGGTAGATCGCATAGCGATCCGGGCCAAATCCAACAAGCGCATGCTATATCATTATTTCGGCAACAAGGATGATCTCTTCGCTATCACCGTCGAAAATGCTTACGCCGAGTTTCGTGAAAAAGAAGCAGCCTTGCTGTTGGACAGTCTGGAACCCGTTGCGGCCATGCGTCGACTGGTGGGGTTTATCTGGGACTATTTCATAGCCCACCCCGAATTCATTACACTGGTAAACAGCGAGAACCTGCACAAGGCGAAACATCTCAAGGCATCAAAACGCAACACCGACATGAGCCGGAAATTTGTAGCCCGCATGCAAGCTCTGCTTTCGCGCGGCGAAGCCTGCGGCGTCTTCCGACATGGGCTTGACCCGGTGCAGGTGAATATTTCCATTGCGGCCATCGCCTATTATTATCTCACAAATCAATACACCGGATCAATTGTGTTTGAACGTGACCTGATGACAAAGCCCGCATTGGCGGCGCGACTTTCATTCAATACTGGCACCACATTGCGCATGGTGTGCACGGCTGAGGAGATAGCGCGATTGGAAAAAAGCGGGAGTTTGATGTGATGGGGCAAGTCTTGGTGACGGGCGCGAGGCGCGGCATAGGCAAAGCCATTGCGCTTGCCATGGCCAAGGCCAACTATGATGTGGCTGTCGCAGATGTTGAAGATTCAGATGAGCTGGAAGCCGTCGCAGACCAGATTGCCGCCATGGGCATGAAGACCGTGGCTTTGAAGGCTGACATCTCCGACATTCACGCTCACGAAAAGCTGCTGGACGCGGCAGAAGCTGCTCTTGGGCCACTTACTACTCTGGTCAACAACGCGGGTGTCTCGGTGAGGTCGCGCGGCGACCTGCTCGATGTGTCGGCCGAGAGTTATGACCGATGCATGAACGTGAATGCACGTGGTACATTTTTTTTGACGCAGGCTTTTGCACGGCGCGTGCGGGAGAACATTACTGAATGTCATCGCAGCATCATCTCGATTACTTCGGCAAATGCAACTGCCGTATCGATCGCGCGGGGAGAATATTGCATGTCGAAATCGGCAGCATCAATGATGTCAAAACTTTTTGCCAGCCGCTTGGGTGACGAAGACATTGGTGTTTATGAAATTCAACCGGGCTTTATTGAAACAGATATGACAGCACCGTCCAAGGCAAAATATGATGCTTTGATTGAGGGCGGTCTCACCGTGATCAAGCGCTTCGGCACACCGGATGAGGTTGCGCGGATTGCGCTCACACTCGCATCAGGCTTGTTGCCTTACACGACAGGTCAGGCGATTTATGCGGACGGCGGTTTGTTGACGGTGAGATATTGAAGATGAAGCTTGATTTTCCATCTGGTCCCTATACGTTGCAAGGTACAGCTTTACCCGTTTTGAAACCTTCAAATCCATTCATCCGCGTAGCCTTCGCGGCTGCACATGTGGTGGCCGATCCGTTTTCGCATGCAGATCCATCAATGCGCGTCACTATTGATTGGTCAAAGACCATGGCCTATCGCACACACCTGCTCGACCTGGGTTTTGGCATTGCTGAGGCTATGGACACATCACAACGCGGCATGGGACTGGATTGGCCGAATGCGCTGGAGCTGATCAAGCAGTCATTGGCGAATGCTGGACGACGTTCGGAATTGATTTACTCGGGTTGCGGCACCGATCACTTGATGCCTGCCGACGCACATACGCTCGACGATGTGATCAAAGCTTATCTTGAGCAGTTGCATGCCATTCAAAAACTGGGTGGACGCATCATTCTCATGGCCAGCCGCGCCTTGGTGCGTGTTGCGAAAACGCCAGATGACTATGTGAAAGTGTACTCACGCGTTCTGGCCGAGGCAGATCACCCTGTGGTGTTGCATTGGCTGGGCGAAATGTTTGATCCAGCACTCAAAGGCTATTGGGGGCAGACCAAGTTTGGAGATACTATGGCGACTGCACTTCGCGTGATTGAGGCCAATGTGTCAAAAGTCGATGGCATCAAGATTTCGCTTTTGGATGATGCAAAAGAAATTGTCATGCGGCGGCGTTTGCCTGCATCCGTGAAAATGTACACGGGGGATGACTTCAATTATCCGGCATTGATTGCGGGTGATGACAAAGGCTATTCACACGCATTGCTCGGAATATTTGATGCCATTGCACCTGCAGCATCAGCGGCACTCTCGGCTTTGACCGACAATGATATGGCGACTTACAATCGGTTGATGGAGCCCACTGTGCCATTGTCCCGTTTGATATTCCGTGCGCCGACACAATTTTACAAAACCGGCATTGTATTTCTGGCTTGGCTCAATGGCCATCAGGATCATTTCATCATGATCAATGGCGCGCAAGCCATGCGACCATTGCCGTATTTTGTGGAGTGCTTCAAATTGGCTGATCAGGCGGGATTGTTGCGTGACCCTGATCTCGCCGCATCGCGCATGAAGAAACTGCTCGCGGTTTATGGTGCGTGATCTTTCCCGACATTTGGACATCTGCTCCATCAACACCGCAACGCTTGGCTTTCAGGCACCTATTGGTAACGTGATAGATGCTGTGGCGCGTGCTGGTTTCGGAATGATTGCTCCCTGGCGCAGAGAAGTGGAAGGCGGCGATGTGACGGCAATTGCCAAACAAATACGTAGCGCTGGTTTGGCGTTGAGCGGATATTGCCGGAGCACTTACATTCCGGCCAATAATACGAAAGACTTCCGCAACAATATTGAAGCCAACAAACGTGCACTTGATGATGCGGCCACCTTGGGTGCACCCTGCTTCGTGATGGTCGTAGGCGGTTTGCCAGCGGGATCAAGAGATTTACAAAGTGCCCGTCAACAAGTGAAAGAAGCCTGCGCCGAGCTGGCGGATTATGGCCAAGCAGCCGATGTCAAAATTGCGCTCGAACCTTTGCATCCAGTCTATGCCGCTGATCGCAGCTGCCTCACGCTTTTGTCTGAAGCCTTGGACTGGTGCGATGAGATCAATCATCCAGACATTGGCGTTGCACTTGATTGCTACCACATCTGGTGGGACCCGAATGTGAAGCGTGACATTGCCCGCGCGGGAAAGAGAATTCTTGCCTATCACGTTTGCGATTGGCTCTTGCCGACAACCGAAGTGCTGAATGACCGCGGCATGATGGGCGATGGCGTAATTGATCTCAAATCCATTCGTGCTGATGTAGAAGCGGCGGGCCATCAAGGTGCAGTTGAAGTCGAAATCTTCTCCGATCAAAATTGGTGGAAACGCGAAATGGCCGACACATTGGAGTTCTGTCGCAATCGATTGGCTTCCGCGACATAATATTTTTAGCGATGATCAAAGCTGCATGTGTTGGTCCAAAACCAGTCCAACAGCGCCCAGCAGCGAGTCGTTCTCCGTGAATTTGCCAACACGGATGTCTGTGCGTGCGGCAATGCTCGTATCCGTGTATTTGATGAGGGTATGGCGTTGGAAAGCGGTTTTCATAGGAGTCAGAAGCAAATCTCCCGCAAGCGCCATGCGACCGCCGATCAATATCAGGGGTGGGTTCAGGATTGTTCCGATCATGGCAAGACCCCGCCCGCCATAGTCACCAACATCTGCAATCATGCGAAGCGCACCCGCATCGCCAGCCTCGGCCAGGGCAATGGCACCTTCCATGGTCATTGCATTTTTATGCACACGTGACAGCTGTTCCAGTGGCTTCACAAAACTCGCATAGGTTTCAAGGCAACCGCGATTGCCACAGCGACACAGTTCTCCCTCAGGATTGATGCTGACATGTCCGAACTCTCCCGCACCTCCCGCAATGCCACTGACGATACCGCCGTTGCACACTATGGCACCACCGACACCGACGTCCATTTTGAAAATGACAAAATTATTGTGACCCCGCGCAGCACCCCATTTCATTTCGGCCACAGCGGCACAGTTGCTCTCGTTATCAACCAGAACAGGTCGGTTGAAAATCGCTGCAAATAAATCCCGGATATTTACACCTGCCCACTTCGGCAGAATGCCGCCGCGCTGTAACACACCATCTGGCCGCACCGGCCCCGACACTGATACGCCAACACCCAAAAGATTTTGAACGGCAAGACCATTCGACTTGTAGAAATTGTCGAATGCCTTTTTGATCGGCGCAATCGTGTCATGCGGAGCATAGTCAAGGCCAAGCACCACCTTTTGTTCAGCAATGAATGAATGAGAAATATCGGCGACCACAATCTGGATGTCATCATAGCCCAGATGAATGCCAATACAGGTTCCGGCTTCCGGATTGAGTGTCAGCAATGTTCCCGGGCGGCCCACCGTGGCCCTATCGGTTGTAGCCTGCTCAATTTCTACAACCACGTGGCTGTCACGCAATTGGGCCACAGCGGTTGATATGGTTGAACGGGCAAGACCGGTGAGCCGCGCAATCTGCGCGGCACTCATGCCGCCATGCTGGCTCAGCGCTTGAATAATCTGGCTCGCTGGCGTGCCTGAAGCAGTGCTCGACATAACGTGCCTGATACGACTTTGCACCATTTCCAAATCCCACCGTTGACAAGCCTATTTGTTCACCATAGAACAAATAGGCAGAATGAAGAAGAGCGGCAAGCCCGCCCCTGTGAATCAGTTTTTGATTTTTTACTCTGGGAGGAGTCCATGGAAATGCTAAAAGCGCTTTTGGCAACTGCGGTTGCGACAACTATGATGACCGGGCTTGCCTTGGCCCAGCCGAAAACCTTGATGTTGCACCAATGGTCGACTGGCAGCGACGCCGCCTCCATCGCCAAGCTCGGCGAAATGTTCACGGCCAAAGGTGGCCTTTGGGAGCAAAACGCTATTGCCGGTCACACCGCCAACACATTGGCCAAACTCAGGGCTGACGTGCTGGCAGGCAACGCACCCGCTGCCGTGCAGTTGAAGGGTCCTGAAATCGCCGAATGGAATGAAACCGGCAAGACCGCAAATCTGGACGAACTGGCCGCTGCAGAAGGCTGGGAAAAAGTCGTGGCACCCGAACTCTTCCCTGTCATGAAGCCCAAGGGTTCATGGGTTGCTGCTCCCATGAACATTCACCGCATCAACTGGATCTGGGGCAATGTGGCCGCCATGAAGACTGCAGGTGTGGATAAGTTGCCAGTGACCTGGACAGATTTCAATTTGGCTTGCGACAAGGCAATCGCTGCAAAAAAAATCTGCCTCGCACACATGTCCGCTGACTGGACCGATGCAACCACCTTCGAAGTGGTGCTCTACGGCACTGACAAGGATGTCTACCGCAAGGCGTTCGTGGATGGCAACACAGAAGCCATGCGGTCACCTGCCATGATCAAGGCATTTGAGCAAATGCGATTGATGGTCACAAAATACATGGACCCCGCGATTGCCGGCCGCGACTATGACACGGCATCCAACATGATGGCCAATGGTGATGCGCTGTTCTTCATCATGGGGGATTGGGAAATTGGCGTGCTGAAAGCAATCGGCAAGGAAGAAGGCAAAGATTATGTGTGCGCCCAAGCACCGGATGATACAGGTAACCCCGGCTTCATCCTGAATTCCGATTCAGTTGTGTTCTTTCAGCAGTCCGATCCGGACTACATTGCGGGACAAAAGCTTCTGGCCTCAACCATTTTGTCGCCTGAATTCCAAACCGTGTTCAATATCTCAAAGGGTTCAATCCCGGCGCGCCTTGACGTTGATCTGAGCAAGGGCTTCAATCCATGTCAGCAACTTTCGCAGAAGGATCTGCAGGCTTCCATCAAGGGCGGTACGCTCGTGCGTTCAATGGCACACAACATGACAGTGCTGCAAAAATATCGCGGAGCCATGATGGAAACCATAACCGAATTCGTAAACTCCGACATGTCTCCGAAGGATGCTGCAAACGCCATGGCTGATGCAGTGGAAGCGCAGAAATAATCAGACGACAACTCCTCACCCAAACGGGAGGCGGACCATACGATGGCCCGCCTCTTCCTCCTCACTGGATGGGACATGACCACGCAATACGCAACCTTGGAGCAACCTTCCCTCGGCCAATGGCTGCGGAACCGCTTGCCCGTTTTCCTGTTGCTGCCTTCGCTGTTGGCAAGTTTCATTTATATTTTCGTCTTCACAATGTGGACGTTTTATCTGTCCTTGTCTGACTCTTCACAACTGCCAAACTATGGCTTCGTCGGCTTTGAAAACTATGCATCACTGTGGGCGAGCAGACGCTGGAACATCGCCTATTCGAACCTGTTTTTCTTTAGCGTATTTTACGTGCTGGGCTCCATTGCTGTGGGATTGTTGCTTGCCATAGTGATTGATCAGAAAGTGCGGGCTGAAAGTATGTGGCGCACAATTTTTCTTTATCCCCTTGCAGTGTCTTTCGTCGTCACAGGCACGGTATGGAGCTGGCTTTATAGCCCCAATGCCGGCATCGAGTTTTTCATGAAGGCGCTCGGTTGGGAAAGTTTTAAATTTGCTCTGACCACCGACCGCAAATATGCGATTTACGCCATCATCATCACAGGTATTTGGCAGTCATCAGGCTTTGCCATGGCGCTGTTTCTGGCGGGTCTGCGTTCAGTCGACCCTGACCTAGTCAAAGCCGCACAAATTGATGGTGCAGGCCCCTTCCGCACCTATCGGAAAGTCATCCTGCCAATTATTGCCCCAATTTTCGTGGCCGTTGCCGTGGTGATGTTGCAATTCGCCATCAAGACCTACGACCTCGTGGTGGCACTCACTGGCGGCGGTCCAGGCATATCCACCTCCTTCCCCGCCAATTATGTTTTTGACCTCATGTTCCAGCGCGGCCAGATTGCCGAAGGTGCCGCCGCCGCCATGATGATTCTGGCCGCGCTTGCCGTGGTGTTGGTGCCTTACGGCTTTTACGCCGCATGGGCTTCACGCAAGGAATCCGGTCATGGTTGATACGGTAACAGGCGATGCGCGTGAGGCAGCAGCTGCCGCACGCAGCCATTTCGCCTCGCGCATTTTTATTTACAGCGTGCTGGCAATCTTTGCCATTGTTTATTTGTTGCCGCTGTTTGTGGTGTTCTTCAACTCATTCCGCAGCCTTCCCGAAATTGCCCAAAACGGCCTCATCGCATTTCCGAAAAGTTTCACGTTTGGTGCCTGGGGTGCTGCTTGGAGCAGTTATTGCATCAACGGTCGCTGCGAAGGCATGGCACAGAATTTCTGGAACTCGGTTTACCTCACCCTTCCCGCCACATTGATTTCAACTCTGCTGGGAGCACTCAATGGCTACATTCTCTCGAAGTGGCGTTTCAGGGGATCTGAACTGATTTTCACCTTCATGCTGTTTGGTGTGTTCATGCCGGGCCAGATCGCCTTGATGCCCTGGGCCTATATTCTTGGCAACACCGGCCTCAACAAAACCATCTGGGGACTGGTGCTCGTGCACGTGGTGCAGGGCATATCCTTCACCACACTGTTCTGCCGGAACTTCTATGTGAATATTCCCGATGATCTGATCAAGGCCGCGCGCATTGACGGTGCTGGCTTCTGGCGCATTTTCTACAAAATCATTTTGCCGCTTTCTCCGCCAATCTTGATCGTAACGGTGATCTGGCAATTCACAGGGATCTGGAACGAGTTTCTCTACGGCGTGGTCTTGACCACCGGGAAAAACCAGCCCGTCACCGCAGCCATCGTTGCCTTTGCCAGCAATGGCCAAAACGTACGCCAATATGACGTCATGAGTGCGGGTGTGTTGATTGGCGCACTGCCCCCGCTGCTGGTCTATTTCTTCGGCGGTAAATATTTTGTGCGCGGGTTGACGCAAGGGGCAATCAAGTAATGGCTGAACTCAGTATCAGTAATGTGCGCAAAAGCTTCGGTGCCGTTGAGGTGCTTAAAGGTATTGACCTCGAGGTTCGCCCAGGAGAATTTATCGCTCTTGTCGGTCCATCAGGCTGTGGCAAGTCCACTTTGCTGTCCATCATAGCGGGGCTGGAAAAGGCCTCATCGGGAAGCATTTCAATTGACGGGCGTGTGGTCAACAACGTGGCACCCAAAGACCGCGACATCGCCATGGTGTTTCAGTCCTATGCGCTTTATCCCACCATGACGGTACGCCAAAACATGATGTTCGGCATGGAGGCACGGGGCGTGCCAGCGGGCCAACGCGAGGCAGCGTTGAAGCGTGTATCGTCTCTGTTGCAAATCGATCAATTGCTGCACCGAAAGCCGGGGCAGCTCTCAGGCGGGCAGCGCCAGCGGGTCGCCATGGGCCGGGCTTTGGTGCGCGATCCCAAATTGTTTTTGTTCGATGAGCCCTTGTCCAACCTTGATGCCAAGCTGCGCGTGGAGATGCGCGCCGAGATCAAAAAATTACACCAGCAAATCGGCAAGACCACCGTCTACGTCACCCACGACCAGGTTGAAGCCATGACGTTGTCATCCCGCATCGCTGTGTTGAACAAAGGCGAGTTACTGCAATTCGACGAACCGCAAACCATTTATGATCACCCGGCCAACATATTTGTCGCAGGCTTTATGGGGTCCCCCGCCATGAACTTTTTGCCGGGCCGCTTGAAGGGCAAAGGTCCAGCCCAATATGTTGTGTTCGGTGAAGGTTCGGCAGATGAGACTACACTCAAGCTGTCACACAGTGTTGCGGCCAGCGATGGCGCAAATGTGATCGTAGGCATCCGTCCGGAACATTTCACGCAAAGTCCGCCCCGGGCAACAAACGTTATCAAGGCAGTGGTGACCCTGGTGGAACCCACAGGCTCTGAAACCCACGTCGCCGCCCGTTTCGGCAGCACCGAGATTACGGCCAAGTTTTTTCCAAATCAGGCACCCAGACTGGGTGAGGCCGTGAAACTTGCTGTTGATATGGCACGTGCCTGCCTGTTCAATGCCGAAACTGGAGAGGCTCTGCGATGACAGTGGAATTCGCAAACTACCCCAGCTTGAAACAGGCTGTCTTTCTGGTGTCAGGGGGTGCAACTGGTATTGGGGCTGAAATTGTGCGCGCCGCCCACGGCCAAGGTGCCAAGGTCGCCTTTCTCGATATCCTGGACAACCAAGGCCAAGCTTTGGCCGAGTCACTTTCGGGCACTCGTTTTTTCCACTGTGACCTGACCAAGCCCGCTGACATCACCGAGGCCGTTGCCAACGTCAAACGCACGCTGGGACCCATCCGCGTGTTGGTAAACAATGCCGCCAATGATGATCGCAAATTACCCGCAGAAATAGACGCTGACTATTGGGACTGGTCGATGCATGTGAACCTGCGCCATCAGTTCCTGCTGGCCAAGGAAGTTCTGCCGCATATGCAGGAACTGGGTGGAGGTTCAATCATCAACTTTTCGTCAATCGCCTGGCGTTTTGGCGCAGATGCCATGACAGCCTATGTCACGGCAAAATCCGCTGTCGTTGGATTAACGCGCTCACTCTCGCGAAACTTTGGCGCACACAACATCCGCGTCAACACAATCGAGCCAGGCGCTGTAATCACCGAAAAACAGAGGC
>CAXTLE010000101.1:0-9260 GCA_964244855.1 uncultured Aestuariivirga sp.
GAAAACGGTGGGTCGCTCACTATTATTGCGACGGCCTTGATCGATACGGGCAGCCGCATGGACGAAGTTATTTTCGAAGAGTTCAAAGGTACGGGTAACTCTGAAATCATTCTCGACCGCAAGGTGGCGGACAAGCGGGTATTCCCGGCGATTGACATCACGCGTTCGGGTACGCGTAAGGAAGAGTTGCTGGTCAAACCGGACACGCTCAAGAAAACTTACGTGCTGCGTCGCATTCTCAATCCTATGGGAACAGTTGATGCCATCGACTTCCTGCTCGACAAGTTGCGCCAGACGAAGGGCAACAGCGACTTCTTCGACTCGATGAATGCCTAGCCTGGTGACTGCATGACCGGGGCTGTTCCGGTCGGATTTGCTATCGATTCGATTCCGAAATGATTGCTAAAAGCACCATATTTGCTGTGTCTTCCGGTTCCGGTAGGGCTGGTATTGCCGTGGTGCGGCTATCCGGGCCCGCCGTTCAGGCTGTGTTGTCTGGTCTCACAGGCTCAACGCCGGCGCCTCGCCGGGCTTGCGTCAAAACCATTCGCTGTCGTGATGGTTCGGATATCATCGACAAGGGCATGGTCTTGTTTTTCCCGGGGCCAAAGAGTGTGACCGGGGAAGATGTGGCGGAGTTTCATCTTCATGGCAGTCCTACGGTCGTCGAACGGTTGTTGACCGAGTTGTCGGGGTTTGAAAACTGCGTTCCCGCAGAGCCTGGCCAATTCACCAAGCGTGCTTTTGAGAATGAACGATTGGATCTCGTTGAAGTCGAGGGCCTTGCGGATTTGCTGGCATCTGAAACCGAAGCGCAACGCAGTCTGGCCATGCGGCAATTCTCAGGTGAGGCCAGTTCGGTTTATCATGGATGGCACAGTGAATTGACGGGTGCGCTAGCGATCATTGAAGCGTCAATTGATTTTGCGGATGAAGATGGTGTGGCCGAACAGGCCATCGCGCAGGTGCGTCCGCGTCTCGTTGCGTTTCGGGCGGTGTTGCATAATGCGTTGATTGAATCTGAAAAGGCCTCCTTGGTGCGTCGGGGTTTGCGGATTGTGATTGCGGGTGCACCCAATGTCGGTAAGTCATCTTTGCTCAATGCTCTCGCAGGTCGACGTGCGGCGATTGTGTCTGAGTTTGCGGGTACGACCCGTGACGTGGTTGAGGCACCACTTGTTATCAATGGATTGCCTGTGAGTTTGGCCGATACGGCTGGGCTACGTGATGTGACCGATGATGCGATTGAACGCGAAGGCATTGAACGGTCGCGCGAGGAAATGTCGGGCGCTGATATTCTGGTCTGGGTAATGGTGGCTGGTGAAACATTGGCCCTACCGGATCGAAGGCCAGACATTGTCATTCACAACAAAGCGGATCTTGTTTCACGTGAATCGATTCACTTGCGAAACGAATCCGATCTGGCGGTGTCAGTGAAGAACGGCGAAGGCTTGGAAATTTTAAAATCACGTCTGTCTGATTTGGTTTCACAGCGTACATCACTGAGTCAATCCGCTGTCATGGTGCGGGCACGGCACCGCAATGCTATCGCAGAATCGATTCGGTTCCTTAACGATGGGCTTTTAAAGCCTGATCATGCGCTTGAACTGATGGCCGAAGATGTGCGAAAGGCTGCGGTATCAATGGCAAGCATTACAGGCCGCATCGGTGTTGAAGATTTCCTCGGTCGTATCTTCAGCGAATTCTGCATCGGCAAGTGAGCTTGTTTCACGTGAAACCTAATTTCCGTCCGTAGACGGATTGAATTGAGCGCAAGCTATGAGCAATAATTTTGATGTCATCGTCGTGGGTGGTGGTCATGCAGGTGCTGAAGCTGCTGCTGCTTCGGCACGCACCGGTGCTAAAACTGCGTTGGTCACCCATAAATTTTCAACGCTTGGTGAGATGTCCTGCAATCCCGCTATTGGTGGATTGGGCAAGGGCCACCTTGTTCGTGAGATTGATGCGCTAGATGGCTTGATGGGCCGTGTTGCTGATGCGGCGGGTATTCAGTTCCGTATGCTCAATCGTTCAAAGGGTCCGGCTGTGCGTGGACCACGGGCACAGGCAGATCGCAAACTTTACAGGGAGGCCATGCAGCGGGAATTGTCTGGGCAAGCAAATCTCAGCATTGTTGAGGGTGCGGTCAATGCGCTCATCATCGTCAAAGGCCAGGTCAGCGGTGTGGTGACGGAGGATGGCCGCCAGATTGAGTCGCGTGCTGTTGTGCTGACCACGGGAACGTTTCTCAACGGATTGATTCACATTGGCGACAGGAAAATTCCGGCGGGACGGGTGGGTGATCCACCGGCGCTGGGACTGTCACAGCAATTGGCCGATGCCGGTTTGCAACTGGGTCGTCTCAAAACCGGAACGCCAGCGCGTCTGGATGGGAAGACGATCAACTGGGCCATACTTGAAGAGCAGCAGGGCGATGATCCGCCAGTGCCGTTCTCGTTTCTCAACGACAAGATTACCACCCGGCAGGTTTCGTGCTTCATCACACATACCACGCAGAAGACGCACGACATCATCGCCGCCAATCTATCGCGCTCGCCCTTGTTCTCAGGACAGATCGAAGGTACTGGACCACGTTATTGTCCTTCGATCGAAGACAAGATCCATCGCTTTGCGTCCAAGGACTCACACCAGATTTTTCTGGAACCGGAAGGGCTGGATGACGATACGGTTTATCCCAATGGTATTTCCACGTCGTTGCCTGAGGATGTTCAGGATGCCTTCATCCGATCCATTCCGGGTCTTGAGGCGGTGCGGATCATTCGTCCGGGCTATGCGATTGAATATGATCATGTTGATCCCCGTGAATTGGATCATGGTTTGGGCGTGAAGGCGATGCCGGGCCTTTATCTGGCAGGGCAAATCAACGGCACTACGGGATATGAAGAGGCTGCGGCGCAGGGTTTGATCGCGGGATTGAACGCGGCGCGCCGGGCTGCAGGCCTCGAACATGCAGGATTTGACCGGGCTGAAGGTTATCTTGGCGTGATGGTGGATGATCTCATTACACGTGGCGTGACAGAACCCTATCGCATGTTCACTTCTCGGGCTGAGTTCCGCTTGATGCTGCGGGCCGATAATGCCGATGAACGTTTGACGCCGAAGGGTTTGGACCTGGGATTGGTGGGTTCGGAACGTCGTGCGGTATTTGCCAAGCGGCAATCTGAGTTGCGTCATGCCCGCACGCTGGCCGATGCATTGGTTCTTACATCTGCCGCTGCTGCCAAGATAGGGTTTCACGTGAATCAAGACGGGCAGCGCCGGACGGCCTTGCAGTTGATTGCCATGCCCGAAGTCGGTTTTGATCGCGTAGCCGCGCATTGGCCGGAGTTGCTGGCCCTGCCTCAACATGCCAAAGAGGCGTTGGAAGCCGATGCGCTTTATGCGGGCTATATCGACCGGCAGACGCGGGATATTACCCAGGCGCGCGACGAAGAGAATTTGCTCATTCCTTCCGGCCTGAACTTTGATGCCATACCAGGCTTGTCAATTGAGCTCCGGCAGAAGCTTTCACGGGTAACGCCGAAGTCGATTGGTCATGCCGCCCGCATTGAAGGTATGACTCCGGCTGCGGTGGCCGTACTGATTGGGGCGATCAAGAAACATAAAATGGCTGCCGCGGCATGAGCGGCCCCAAGCCTTCTGCAACCGTTCTGGCGCAGGCCGAACAGCTTGGTGTTTCACGTGAATCATGGGTGCGAGTTGAAACATTTGTGGCCCTTTTGCTGCAATGGCAGGAGCGGATCAATCTGATCTCTCCTGCCAGTATTGCATCGATCTGGGAGCGTCACGTCATCGACAGTCTACAACTGCTGCCTTTGATTCCACCGGGTGCGACAGTTTTTGCGGACCTGGGTAGCGGCTCCGGATTTCCGGCCTTGCCACTCGCTATCGCCAGTGGCCTGAACGTTCACCTCTATGAGTCGAACAACAAGAAAGCCGCGTTTCTGCGTGAGGCTTTGCGGGTAACTGCAACAAGCGGTGAAATTCACGCCGAACGTTTGACCGGGAAAGCAACCCCGAAAGGCTATCCGAAAGTCGATTTGGTCACAGCCCGCGCCTTGGCACCACTGCATGAATTGATTGGTTATGCCCTCCCCTTCACAGAATCCGGTGCACAAGCCTTGTTCATGAAAGGACAGGATGTGGATCAAGAATTGACCGAAGCACAGAAATACTGGAGAATCCAATCGACTAAGCACGCCAGCTTAACTGATTCTCAAGCGATCATTCTGGCCGTGCAGGAGGTTACCCCGTGTCGAACATCATAACATCTGTCCCCCGCGTTTTGGCCATCGCCAATCAAAAAGGCGGTGTCGGTAAAACCACAACTGCCATCAATCTGGGAACAGCGCTTGCCGCTGTTGGAGAGAAAGTGTTGGTCATTGATCTTGATCCGCAAGGCAATGCCTCGACGGGCCTTGGTATTGAGCGGAAGCCAAACCAGAAGTCATCCTATCACATGATGATCGGCGAGGCTGAACTCAACGACGTGATCATCGAATCAGGGATTCCCCGCCTGCATTGTTCACCCGCGACAATCGATTTGCTGGGTGCCGAACTGGAGCTTTCCGACTTTGACCGGAAGACCTATCGGCTTGCTGATGCGATCAAACGTATGGCGGGTATTCCCAACCGGGACTATTCCTACATTCTGGTGGATTGCCCGCCGTCGCTGAACTTGCTGACGATCAATTCATTGTCTGCGGCCGACGCCATCATTGTTCCGCTGCAATGCGAATTCTTTGCTCTAGAAGGACTGAGCCAGCTCTTGAAAACCGTGGAGCGGGTCAAGGTTACGCTCAATCCTAAACTCTCAATTCAGGGTGTGGTGCTCACCATGTTTGACAAGCGGAACTCACTGTCAGAGCAGGTGGCGCAGGATGTGCGCTCGGTTCTGGGTGACAAGGTTTACCAAACGGTCATACCGCGCAATGTGCGGGTGTCGGAAGCTCCGTCTTATGGCAAGCCGGTTTTGCTCTATGACCATGCCTGTACCGGCTCGCAAGCCTATATTCATCTCGCTTCGGAAGTGATACGGCGTGAACGGGAACTGAAAGCGGCCTGACGGTCGATTCGTATCCGAAACCAATTTCTGACGTAAAACCAGGTAGTCCTTGATGAACCAAGTGCAAAAAAAACGTTTAGGCAGGGGCCTTGCAGCGCTGATTGGCGATGACGTGATTGAATCGGCAATTGCGGTCAACACCTCGGAGCCAGCTGCAGTCACCTTGGCCACCGGTCTCCGGCAAGTGCCAGTCGAACTTCTGGTGGCGAACCCGAACAATCCGCGCCGGGTGTTTGCCGAGGAAGATATCGAATCACTCAGCCGTTCGCTGCGCGACAAGGGTTTGTTGCAACCCATTCTGGTCAGGCCAAAGGGTGACCACTACGAAATTGTTGCCGGTGAACGGCGTTGGCGGGCGGCCCAGCGCGCCAGCATCCATACAGTTCCCGTTCTCATTCGCGACCTCGATGACCGCGAGACACTCGAAATTGCCATCATCGAAAATGTGCAGCGGGCGGATCTCAATCCGCTGGAAGAAGCGCGCGCCTATAAAATGCTGATGGACCAGTATGACTATACGCAACAGCAGCTCGCTGATTCCATTGGCAAGAGCCGCAGTCATATTGCCAATACCATGCGGCTGTTGCAGTTGCCTGAGTCAGTTTTGGCCCAAGTTGAGGGCGGCACACTTTCGGCTGGCCATGCGCGCGCCATTGTCGCCACAGAAAATCCGCAGGATTTAGCAGAGCAAATTATCAAGCTGGGCCTGTCGGTGCGGCAGGCTGAAGACCTGACCCGTGATCAGGCGGCAAGACCGAAGACGAAAATGGGTGGTGCAGAAAAAGATGCCGATACGCGGGCACTCGAATCATCAGTGACTGCGGCGTTGGGATTGAATGTTGCGATTGACCACAAAGGGCCAGCGGGCAGCGTAACAATCAGTTACAAAACCTTGGAGCAGCTTGAACTGATTGCTCACCGGTTGAGCAAATCGGCTTAGAGGTTTAAAGGAACCGAACCTACTATTTTAGTCATTCCAGCCAAGCGTAGCCCTTGTGTGGCGCGAGCTGGAACCCCGCTTTTTTCTTATCAAATGATTGAATACAATAGCGGGATTCCAAATCGACCAAGATGGAGCGGTCGTTTGGAATGACGATGTATGATGGCGTTGTGGTTGCCAGAACAGGATACTATCCCGGAAGCAACCCTCGCATCAGTCGCGGATTGTCCTGGGATAGGCCTGAGGCCTGATTCATGAAAAATGATTTGGCGGGTTTTATGTGATCGACAAGTTTCAAACCCACGGATCCGAGCGAAGATAACACCGGATTGTCGTTCACAAAAATTGTATTCATCGCGTCCATGGCGAGTGAGGTCATGGTGGTGTCGAAACGGCGTGCGGTTTGATAACGCTCCAAAACGGCAATGTTGCCCAGATCTTCCCCGCGTGATGCCGCCTGCATAAGACAATCGGCAAGGGCCGCGGCGTCCTTGAAACCGAGGTTGAGGCCCAATCCCGCCAAGGGGTGAATGGCATGGGCGGCGTCTCCCAGAAGTGCCACGCGTGGTGCTATGAAATTCTCGGCAACTTGCATGACGAGCGGATAGGCTCCGCGTTTACCAATCGGCTGCACCAGACCCAGGCGATCCCCCATTCTGATTTGTAGTTCTGCCGCAAAGTCAGGTTCATTCAACACGATCAAGCGCGATGCTTCAGAAGGTGTTGTACCCCAGACGATGGAGCAACGATTGCCAGTCAGCGGCAAAACCGCAAAAACACCATCGGCTGAAAAATGTTCTTCGGCCCGACTGTTGTGCGGCAAAGTATGGCTGATGGGAAAACTCAACGCGGTCTGGCCATAGTCACGCTTTGTCACTTTGATGCCAAGGTGTTCGCGGACAACGGAACTTCGCCCATCAGCCGCCACGAGCAAGGACGCGGTCACTTGTCGATCATCCGTTGATGCGAGTGCAACTTTTCCAGATGTCACCTGCAAGTCTGCAAAGGTAAACCCGCCCTGCAAATCTATGCTGGGTGACTTTAGCACTTCATCGAGTAATGCCGCATTCAGTTGGCCATTCTCGACAATCGAGGCGGCAGCTTGTTCTTGCCTTGCGGTCACAAACGACAGCAGAGATGGCCTGCCTTGGTGCGAACCCGTACTGTTGGTCACGATCACGTCGCGCATGTCGGCGGCGTGAGGTGCAAGTGCATCCCATACACCCAATGCTGTGAACATGTTTTGAGTCGCCCGCGTTACGGCAGTACCGCGCGAATCGGATGGAATTTTATGCGGGTCACGCGCGTCCAGCACGGTCACCCGAAACGGATACGGCAGCTTTCGGCTGGCCAAAGCCAAAGCCAGACCAAACCCGTTTGGCCCGGCGCCAAGGATGATCACATCTGCTGTTTTCATCCGGACACACTATGTCCTCGCACTCCTGCGGGCAATCATGCGAATTGTCGCCTCACGGGTGCCTACAATTTCATCACTGATTATCTTTTAATCATCAATTGAGTCTTCCAAAGCCACATTCACCCGATTTCAAAACATATAAAATTGCGATTTCAATAACATAGCAAGTGTGGCGAAGTTGGCATGACTCTTGATTTGTAAACGACAGGTTAATGCAAGGGGACCGCATGAAATACATCATTGCCATTATCAAACCATTCAAGCTGGAGCAGGTGCGCGAAGCACTGGGGGCTCTGGGCATTCAAGGCATTACGGTCACGGAAGTCAAAGGTCATGGTCGCCAGCGCGGTCACACCGAATTCTACCGGGGTGCCGAATATGCCGTGAGCTTTGTGCCCAAGGTGAAAATCGAAGTTGCCGTCGAAAGCTCCTTGGCCGACCGCGCCATTGAAGCCATCCAGATTGCTGCCCAAACAGGCCAAATCGGCGACGGCAAGATTTTCGTTTTGCCGCTCGAACTCGCTGTCCGCGTCCGCACCGGTGAGACCGGTACGGCTGCCCTCTGATCCATTCACAGAAAGGAATAACAAATGTCTGCAAAAGACATATTGAGGTCCAAAGCGGGCCTTGGCTTTATGGCAATCCTCGCCACAGCCCTGCTGCCAGCACACAGTGCCTGGGCCGCAGCCTCTATCAATAAAGGAGATACGGCTTGGATGCTGATTGCAACAGCACTCGTGGTGTTTATGACCGTCCCTGGGCTTGCCCTGTTTTACGGCGGCCTGGTGCGTTCGAAGAACGTGCTCTCGGTGCTGATGCAAGTTTTCGTCGTGTTCAGCCTGCTCGCCGTGCTGTGGACACTATACGGCTATTCACTCGCCTTTACCAACGGCAATGGTTTCATCGGCGGCTTCAGCAAGATGTTCATGAACGGTGTCACCACATCATCCATGGCGGCGACCTTCTCGAAGGAAGTCTATATTCCTGAATACGTCTATATGGCATTCCAACTGACCTTCGCTGCAATTACTCCTGCACTGATCGTTGGTGCCTTTGCTGAGCGCATGAAGTTCTCTGCAGTTCTACTGTTCATGACAATCTGGTTCACGTTCTCCTATCTGCCGATGGCACATATGGTGTGGTGGTGGGCTGGCCCTGACTGTTACACACTCAGTGCCGCAGCAATTGATACCGTGAAGGCCTGCGTCGGTGATGCTGCTGCCACTGACTTCCTCTCCAAGTTCGCCGCTGCTGCTGACGATGCGGCGAAGGCAACTGTGCTCAGTGACTATGGCACGGCAGTCAGTGCCGCCAATGGTTGGCTGTTTAACAAGGGTGCACTCGACTTTGCCGGTGGCTCGGTTGTGCATATCAATGCCGGTGTCGCCGGTCTTGTTTGCGCAATCATGTTGGGAAAACGTGTCGGCCTTGGCAAAGAAGCAATGGCCCCACACAACCTGACAACAACGGCAATCGGTACGGGCATGCTGCTGATTGGCTGGTTCGGCTTCAATGCCGGTTCCAACCTCGAAGCAAACGGGTTGACTGCTCTTGTGATCCTGAACTCTATTCTTGGTGCTGCTGCTGCAACCCTGGCCTGGTCATTTGGTGAATGGTTCACCCGTGGTCATGCCTCGTTCCTTGGTGCAGCGTCTGGCATGGTGGCTGGACTTGTGGCCATTACTCCTGCCTGCGGCTGGGTAGGGCCAATGTCCGCCATTGTTATCGGCTTGCTCGCCGGCTTTGTCTGCCTTGGTGCTGTCGTCTGGCTGAAAGCCAAGCTCGGCTACGATGATGCCCTCGACGTGTTCGGTGTG
>CAXTLE010000102.1:0-9255 GCA_964244855.1 uncultured Aestuariivirga sp.
GATACGCGCAGTGGCCAAAACGTCGCCCTTTTTTGCCGTGCCAGACGTAATGATGGTGATGGTTTCCGCTGCCGCCATGACACGGGCCTTCGCGGTGGCGGAGCGGGTCGTCACGTCTTTGTCCGACACATCCACCATACGCGCTTCGCCGCGGTCGTTAAGGTGACTGAGCTTGCTCATGGGCGCGTCAATATCGTTTTGCTTGCCGCCGCGACATCCGCTTGCCGCATCAGGCTTTCGCCAATCAGAAATGTCTGTGCACGGACCTTTTCAAGTCTGACCAGATCAGCAGGCGCGAATAATCCACTCTCGGCGATAATGATCCGATCAACTGGAATGCGGGGTGCAAGTGTTTCCGTCGTTGCGAGTGTCACATCGAAAGTGTGGAGATTGCGGTTGTTGATGCCGATGAGTGATGATTTAAGTTTCAGCGCACGATCTAACTCCACTTCATCATGCACCTCGATCAAAACATCCATGCCATAGTCGAAGGCGGCAGACTCCAGCTCAGCTGCACAAGCGTCGTCCACCATTGCCATGATGATCAGAATGCAATCGCCACCCCATGCGCGCGCTTCAGCAACTTGATAAGTATCGAGCATGAAGTCTTTGCGTAACGCGGGCAGGGCGCAGGCTTTGCGGGCTTCGGTAAGGAATTGCGGCGCCCCCTGAAAACTTGGTGTATCGGTCAGAACAGACAAGCACGCGGCGCCACCAGCCTCATAGGCTTGCGCCAAAGTTGGTGGATCAAAATCTTTGCGGATCAGACCTTTTGACGGCGATGCCTTCTTGATCTCGGCAATCAGAGCCCATTGGCCCGCAGCGTGTTTGGCTTCGAGAGCCTTCTTGAATCCACGCGGTTTGCGCTGTGACCTTGCGTGCAAGTCGAGCGACGAAAACGCCATGGCTTGTTTTGCAGCCGCCACTTCATCGCGCTTATAGACCGCGATTTTATCGAGGATGGTGGCCATCAGCTGTTCGAAACTTCAACCAATTGCTTCAGTGCCTTTGCTGACGCACCCGAAGCAACGGCATCGCGAGCAAGGATGACGCCGGTTTTCAGGTTCGAAGCTTTGCCCGCCACCACCAATGCCGCACCAGCAGTCATAACAGCAGCATCGGCAAACGCCGAAGGTTGACCAGATAACACAGTTTTCAACGCCGCAGCATTTGCTGCGGCATCGCCACCTTTCAAATCGTCCGGATTGGACCGGGCGATACCAACAGATTCCGGCGTGAAGTTGAACTCACGCACTACGCCGTCTTTCAACTCAGCAATCCACGTTGTCCCAGTCGATATGATTTCATCAACGCCACCCTTGCCGTGGCAAATCCAGCAGGCTTCGCTGCCTAAAGTTTTCAGGACTTGCGCGAAAGGTTCGACCCAAGCCTTCGAATAAACTCCTGTAACTTGGCGTTTTACGCCGGCAGGATTAGACAACGGGCCGAGCAAGTTGAAAATTGTGCGGGTTCCCAGTTCAACACGGGTGGGGCCAACATGTTTCATCGACGCATGATGTTGCGGTGCAAACATAAAACCCACGCCAGCTTTACGGATACATTCCGAGATCTTTTCTGGTTCTGTGTTGAGCTTTACACCGAGTGCCATCAACACATCAGCCGATCCTGATTTGGACGATAAGGCGCGGTTGCCGTGTTTGGCAACTTTCAATCCCGCACCCGCCGCCACAAATGCTGCACAGGTGGAAATGTTGAATGAACCCGAGGAGTCACCACCGGTGCCCACGATATCGATGGCATCGGCTGGCGCTTCCACCCGCAGCATCTTTTCCCGCATGACAGTGACAGCACCCGAGAGTTCATCCACTGTCTCACCGCGAACGCGTAGTGCAATCAGGAATGCGCCGATTTGCGATGGAGTGGCTTCACCCGACATCAGAATTTGGAAAGCTGTAACGGATTCGTCGTGCGACAGGCTTCTGCCATCAGAAACTTTGGCAAGGAGAGGTTTGAGCGAGTTCATTTTTTTACGCCTGAAAGATATAGAAAGTTTTTCAAAATAGCATGACCGTTTTCAGACGCGATGCTTTCAGGATGAAACTGCACCCCATGCACGTTCATGGTTTTATGTTGCAGCCCCATGATCAATCCATCTGTCTCGGCAGTAATTTCAAGTTCTGCCGGAAGTGTTGCCCTATCAACAACAAGTGAATGATATCGTGTGGCCGAAAAGTCTTGGCCTAATCCCTTGAACACGCCGACGTCGCTGTGATGAACCGACGACACCTTGCCATGCATCTGCGAGGGCGCACGCACCACATCGCCGCCAAAAGCTTCGCCAATCGCCTGAAGCCCGAGGCAAACTCCAAACACCGGAATTTTACCCGCCGCTTCTTTAATCAGGTCAATGATTATACCCGCTTGCGACGGCACACCGGGACCTGGCGAAATCACAATGGCTTCAGGCCGTGACGACATGACTTGCCAAACGCTGATCTTGTCGTTCCGGTGTACGACCGTCTCGGCACCAAGCTCACCAAGATAGTGATACAAATTCCAAGTGAAGCTATCGTAATTGTCGATGAGGATGATCATTGCCCCCTCCCGGCGCGACCCGCAAAACGCACCGCTTCTTCGGCCGCGCGGAACAACGCCTTCGCCTTGTTGATGCATTCCACGTGCTCGTTCTCCGGCACAGAGTCCGCAACAACACCCGCACCCGCCTGCACATACATCTTCGCGTCTTTCACAATCGCTGTGCGCAGCACGATGCAGGTGTCCATTTCACCATCGGCGGAAAAATAGCCGACGCAACCTGCGTAGACCCCGCGCTTGTGTTTTTCCAGTTCATCGATGATCTGCATGGCACGTACCTTTGGCGCACCAGAAACGGTGCCTGCGGGGAAACCCGCTACGAGCGCATCAATAACATCATACTTCTTGTCCAAGCGGCCTTCGACGTTGGACACAATGTGCATGACTTGACTGTAGTATTCGAGAATAAATTTGTCGGTGACTTTGACTGAACCAATTTCTGCCACGCGCCCCACATCATTGCGCCCCAAGTCCAGCAACATCAAATGTTCGGCGCGTTCTTTTGGGTCAGCCAACAACTCATCAGCCAATTCCTTGTCGCGCGTTGGTGTGGCACCGCGCGGACGTGTGCCTGCGATGGGACGGATCGACACTTTGCCGTCGCGCACCCGAACCAGAATTTCCGGACTCGAGCCCACCACTGCAAAACTGTCAAAATTCAGATAATATAAAAACGGCGAGGGGTTCACGCGTCGCAGTGAACGGTACAGTGAAAACGGCGGCAACGTAAACTCAGTCTCGAAACGCTGCGACAGCACCACCTGAAAAATATCACCGGCGGCAATGTATTCTTTGGCCTGCAACACCATGGCTTTGTATTCGTCCGGTGATGTGTTGGAGGTCTGCGGTTTGATCGGCAAAGCGTCCGTCTCACGCAAAGTCATATCAAGCGGACGATCCAGCGCATCGACCACTTCTGAAATGCGCTCCGTCGCCCGGAGATAGGCCGCTTTGGCTGAAACAGCATGGTCGACATAAACAGGCGTCGTAACCGCCACTTCGTCTTTCACGCTGTCAAAAATCGCCATTACCGTCGGGCGGATCATCATGCCATCGGGCAAACCAAGCACATCTGGATTTTGATTGGGTAGATGCTCCATCCAGCGCACGGCGTCGTAGCCCAGATATCCAAACACCCCCGCCGCCATGGGTGGCGCGTCTTCCGGCAATTTGATTTTGCTCTCAGCCAACAACGCGCGAAGTGCGGTCAGAGGTTCCTGGCCCACCGCGTCAAATGGCCCATCCGGATCGGCCATGGCTTTCCGGTTGACAGAAGCCGTGCTGCCGACAACTTTCCAGATTACATCGGGATGCATGCCAATGATCGAATAGCGCCCGCGCACGGCTCCACCTTCGACTGATTCCAGCAAAAACGAATAGCGCGCATTGCGTGACAGCTTGAGCATCGCCGAGACTGGCGTTTCAAGGTCAGCCACCAGTCGGTGCAATACGATTTGCGCCTCGCCGCGCTCGTAAGCGGTGCTGAACGCATCATAGTCTGGGGTGAAGTTCATGTCCTTGGTCCTGAATGGGCATACGAAAGATCATTGCGATGGTGTGGGTCCGCTGATCTGTCGCCAAAGCTCCTCATTCATAGTTACATTCGCCCCTGCACGGGTAGACTTCAAATAGCTGTCCAAAAGATCGCTGCCCAAGCCTTGTTTCGCAAGATCAGCAACTTCTTTCGCTCCTGCCGAAGCAATTGCTGAAGGCACGGACACCTTAGAGACTTCGATAATACGCGCGGATTTTCCATCACCTTCAAGCGCCCACGTCAACTTCTTCTCTGGCACACTGAACAGCGCCAATGTGGCAATGCCATCAAACTCTTCAGACGTCGCATTGCGCTTCAAGCCCGTTACCGTTTTGATGGTGCCATTGATTTCCGTGGCAATTGTTTCCAACTTGGTATCGCTGCCTGCTTTTTCCACAATAGCCCTTGCCTTGTCAGCAGCAAGTGTACGCAGCTTGGATGCCACCCAATCAGCTTTTACCTGATCCTTGACCTGGTCCATCGGTTTGACTGCAGAGGGAACAACTTCCCGAACATCATACCAAACATATCCGTCATTGGCCTGCAGCGCATCGTTTTCCAACCCGACATCGCTTGCAAAGACCGCTTTCAACAATTCTTCTTGCGTTGGTAACGAAACCGGCTGACCAGCCTTATCAACACCAGCAACACTGATGGCGGGAATGGTGATCACGGGAATTCCGGCTTTCGCGCCAATGTCTTCAAACTTGGTTTGCTGCGCTCGCGCATCTTCTACCGCGTCATAAATCGACTGAATTTCTTCCTGCGCCTTTTGCAACTGCAAACGCTTTTTCAGAACCGGCGTGATATCGACAAGCGTCGGTTGGTGTGCGGCTACAACTTTTACAGCTTTCAAAATAGCTGTGTTCAACGAACCGACAACTGGTGCGCTCACAGTACCATCCTTGAGCGTGAAGGCAGCCTCTGCAATTTTTTCATCCAGAAAATCGGTCTTCAAGGCGCCGCCGAAAGTAATGTCTTTTTCTTTCTGGCCCAGTTCACCAGCGATTTTCAGAATGTCTTCGCCGGCATCAATACGGGTCTTGGCTTTTTGAGCGGCGGCAGCATCAGCAAATGAGACTTGAATGATGTCGCGTTTTTCGGGTTCGAAATACTCAGTTTTGAAAGTGTTGTAACCGTCCGCCAATTCCTGGTCGGACACCTGGATTTTTGCCGCGAGATCTGTGGGGTCAACTTTCAATATGACGACCGAGCGATATTCGGGGGCAGTATATGCTGCGGGTGTCGACTCATATTGCTTCTTCAGTTCAGCATCCGTCGGTGCCGGAACATCCGCGTCAGTCACACTGAAGGTCACGTATCGACCATCACGGGTTTCATCGCGATAGCGTGAAAGCGCATCCAGCATGGTGCGGGGTAGCGTGATGTTTTCGCCTGCTAGACCTGTCATAGTGCGGCGCATGATGTTGGCATTTTCCTGCGCCAAATAGCCTTGTTCGCTAATGCCATTCTGCTGCAACAGGCTGCGGAAGCGATTCACATCAAACTTTCCGTTCGTGCCCTGAAACATTTTCTCTTGCTGCACGCCAGCGGCAACAGCCTTGTCCCCAATCTGCACACCCAGCCGTTCAGCTTGCGCATCGATCGACGCCTGCACAATCATACGGTCCAGAACCTGCTTGTCGACACCCAGTCGGCGGGCTTCGTCGACATTCATATTGGTACCTGACTGTTGACTCATTTGCTGAAGTGTTTGCTTCAGCTCTCTTTGATAGGTCTCGCTGCTGATCGCCTTGCCATTCACCGACGCCAAATCCTGTGCGAATAATCCCTTGATTGTCGCCGATACGTCCATGGAAGACACACCCAGTAGCGCGAATACCGCCATTACCAAAGCGAGCAGCAGCTTTGCCACCCAGGTTTTGGCACCGTTTCGCAGAGCCTCCATCATTGTCAGTATTCCCTATTCAAAAAAGCGCGCCGTGGAACAGGCCAGCGGCGCATGATTGATTTCCCCCATATAAGGTATGCAACTGCTTTGGAGCAAGCCAAGGATTACGCCATTTTCTGCTTGAGGTGCGCCCCTCAGGAAGGCTATGCCTCGCGCCGAAACCAATAGCAGGGATGCGACATGCCAAACACCATCAAGCCACTTGTAGCCGGAAACTGGAAAATGAACGGCTCCACCGCCATGTTGAGAGAACCGCGCTTGTTGGCCGGCATGATGCGTGGTGTCAAAACCAAGTGTGATATTCTGGTCTGCCCCCCGGCCATTCTGACCCGCCGTATTCGTGGCGTGTTGAAGGGTTCGAAAATCAAGGTTGGCGGACAAGACTGCCATGCTGCCGCATCGGGCGCCCATACCGGCGATATTTCGGCCGAAATGTTGATGGATGCAGGTGCGACCTACGTTATCGTCGGCCATTCCGAACGCCGCACCAATCACAAGGAAAATGACGCAACCGTTGCCGCCAAGGCGAAAGCTGCGCATCGGGCTGGGCTGGTAGCAATCATTTGCATTGGCGAAACATTGGATCAGCGCAAAGGCGGTCAAACGCTTTCCGTTTTGTCTGAACAGCTGAAGGTATCCATCCCTGAGGGTTCGACGTCCGCAAATACGGTTATTGCCTACGAACCCGTCTGGGCCATTGGCACCGGCCTCACCGCATCAACAGCTGAAGTCGCCGAAGCCCACACTCACGTTCGGAACGACATTGGCAAGATCATGGGTGAAGAAGGTCCAAAGACCCGCATTCTCTATGGCGGGTCTGTAAAGCCATCGAACGCAGTGGAATTGATGGGTGCTGCCAATGTGAATGGCGCACTGGTGGGCGGTGCAAGCTTGAAGGCGGCTGACTTTATCGGGATTATAAAAGCTTATATGTAACCCTTGCCGGCGGGTTGCGTCGCCCCCATTTAAGCGCTAAAGCGCCGACAACAACATCGGATCTAACATGCAAAACCTGCTTCTCGTCATTCATCTTATTGTTGCTGTCGTCTTGATCGGAGCAATTCTGTTGCAACGGTCTGAAGGTGGCGCTTTGGGTATTGGTGGTTCTGGAGCAGGTGGTGGCAGCTTGTTCTCGGCCCGTGGCGTTGGCAATGGATTGACGCGGCTGACCGCAATTCTGGCAGTATGCTTTTTCGCAACCTCTATTGGTCTAACGCTGCTGGCTACACGCACTGGTACCAGCAAATCGGTTTTTGACGCAGCCCCGGCGACGTCTGGCCAAACCGCGCCTGCACAGGGAGGCGATGTGCCGTTGCCAAATTTGGGACAGCAGGCACCAGTTGCACCAGCAGCACCGGTGAACTGATCGCCAAAACGGCGCTATCCACAGGCGTTTAAACATAAGTTTGATTCAGTGCTTCGAATCGTCGCGTCACGCAGATAGAAGGGCCTCCCATGGCGCGTTACATCTTTATCACTGGCGGCGTGGTGTCTTCACTCGGAAAAGGCCTCGCCGCAGCAGCGTTGGCTGCCGTATTGCAATCCCGTGGTTTCAGGGTGCGTATTCGCAAGCTTGACCCCTATCTAAACGTCGATCCCGGCACCATGAGCCCTTACCAGCACGGCGAAGTCTTCGTGACCGACGATGGGGCGGAAACCGACCTCGACCTCGGGCATTACGAGCGTTTTACAGGCCGCCACGCCACCAAGGACGACAACATCACCACGGGCCGCATCTACCAGGACATCATTGCCAAGGAACGCCGTGGTGATTTTCTTGGTGGCACTGTGCAAGTGATTCCGCACGTCACCGATGCGATCAAGGACTTCATCGGCTCTGGAAATGACGAGTTTGATTTCGTGCTGGTGGAAATTGGCGGCACCGTCGGCGACATCGAGGGCCTGCCCTTCCTCGAAGCTATCCGCCAATATGGTCAGGAATCACCACGGGGCAGTTGCATCTTTATCCATCTAACCTTGCTACCTTGGATCCCCACAGCGGGCGAACTCAAGACCAAACCAACCCAGCACTCCGTCAAGGAACTGCGTTCCATCGGTATTCAGCCAGACATTCTGCTCTGCCGTGCTGACCGCGAAATCCCTCTGAATGAGCGCAAAAAAATCGCGCTGTTCTGCAATGTGCGGCCAAGCGCTGTTATCCAAGCCCTCGACGTTGCTTCAATCTATGACGTACCGCGTGCATACCACGCTGAAGGTCTGGATCAGGAAGTGCTCGACGCTTTCGGTATCGTCGATGCAGAAAAGCCCGATCTGTCTGTGTGGGACGACATCATGCACCGCATCACCCAGCCCGAAGGCGAAGTGACCATCGCGGTCGTCGGCAAATACACAGGTCTGCTCGACGCATATAAGTCTTTGAAGGAAGCACTCATCCACGGCGGCATTGCCAACAATGTCAAAGTGAACCTGGAATGGATTGAGTCCGAAGTTTTCGAAAATGAAGACCCCACACCCTTTCTCGAAGGCGTACACGGCATCATGGTGCCAGGGGGCTTTGGTGAGCGTGGGGCGGAAGGCAAAATCAAAGCGGCCACTTTCGCACGCACCCGCAACGTCCCATATTTTGGCATCTGTTTTGGTATGCAAATGGCCTGCATCGAAGCCGCGCGAAATTTGTGTGGAATTACCGACGCCAGCTCAACAGAATTTGGCCCAACCAATCAACCCGTTGTCGGAACCATGAAGGAGTGGATGAAGGGCAACGAAATCGAGATCCGCGCCTCTGGCGGTGACTTGGGTGGCACGATGCGCCTGGGCGCTTATAACGCTACCCTCGAAAAGGACAGCCACATCGCCGAGATTTATGGTGACACCCACATATCCGAACGACACCGCCATCGCTACGAAGTCAACACCGCCTACCGTGTGCAGTTGGAAAAGGCCGGGCTGAAATTTGCTGGAATGTCGCCAGACGGATTGTTGCCGGAAACCGTGGAATACCCGGATCACCCATGGTTCATTGGCGTCCAGTACCACCCCGAACTCAAATCCAAACCCTTTGAACCGCATCCGCTGTTTGCTTCCTTCATTGAAGCAGCGGTCGTGCAGAGCCGGTTGGTTTGACGGCGCGGCCGATCATTCGCATTTTGCTGGCAGCAGTTCTGCTGCTGGCTTTTCTTGCGCCAGCGCAAGCTTATGACGAAGTCAAACTCAAGGATGCTGAACGTCTCGCACTCTTGCTTCAGGCGCAATTACGTGGCGTTGCCGGCCGCATCGATGGCGGCGCATTGCA
>CAXTLE010000103.1:0-9237 GCA_964244855.1 uncultured Aestuariivirga sp.
TGTTCAGGGCATCGAAATTGTGAAAGTCATCTTCGATATGCGGGCCTTCAGCAACGGAAAAGCCAAGATCACCGAATATCTGAACCACTTCTTCCCAGACTTGGGATACAGGATGCACGGTTCCCCGCAGTTCAGCGCGGGCAGGCAGGGTGATGTCAACACGTTGAGATTCCAGGGTTCTCTCCAACTCCAGTTTTGCCAACACCTCTTTACGTGTTTTTATTTCTGTTTCGATTGTTGATTTTGCAGCATTGTTTGCTTGACCGAAAGACTTACGCTGCTCAACTGGCAGAGTGCCAACAGCGCTGACCCTGAGTGTAAGAATGCCACTTTTTCCGAGCAGTTCTACTCGGAGACTTTCAAGTTCCGTTGTACTGCTCGCACTTTGAATCTTCGCGGTATTGGCTAATACGATTTTTGCCAGTTCGTCCGACATGCTGATCCTCAAAATAAATCCGGGCCCTGAGTATAGGAGTTTCTACTCCCCCTCAAGGCCCGGAATAAATGAACCAAACTTTCAACCCGCCCCCATCTTTCCGTCATCCCCGCGAAGGCGGGGACCCCGTTTTCTACAGCTCGCTGGTTGCTAGCGGGGTTCCCGCCTTCGCGGGAATGACGGTTTCAGAGGATTGTGATCTTAAGCAGCCAGAGCGGCTTTTGCCTTCTCGACGATGGCCTTGAAGGCCACCGGATCATGAATTGCAAGATCAGAGAGAACCTTGCGGTCCACTGTAACCCCGGCCTTGTTGAGGCCGTTGATAAATCGGCCATAAGTCAGGCCCAATTCGCGGGTGCCGGCGTTGATACGCTGGATCCACAAGGCGCGGAAATTGCGCTTCTTGGCGCGACGATCGCGGTATTGATATTGTTCGGCTTTTTCCACGGCCTGAACGGCAACGCGGAAAATGTTCTTGCGGCGCGAGAAATAACCCTTCGCGCGGGCCATGATCTTTTTGTGTGAACGGCGAGCGACAACGCCGCCTTTTGTGCGTGACATGGTTCAAGCTCCTCTTAGTATTTGCCAGCATAGGGCATGTGAATCTTGACCAGGCCTTCGTCGCCGGGAGCCAGAATCATGGTGCCGCGCTGATTGCGGATTTGCTTGTTGCTGCGCTTGATCATGCCGTGGCGCTTGCCTGCGGCACCCGCCTTCACCAGGCCAGAGGCCGTGAAGCGGAACCGCTTTTTGGCGGCCGACTTTGTCTTCATCTTGGGCATTTTGTTCAGTCCTTTCAGAACGATAAATGAAACCGCCATGGCAGCCCTTTACTGGCCAGACGGTTGGAAACCTCAAACTTGCGTTGGAGATGAAGGGGATAAAGCAGAAAAGCATTCGAAAGGCAAGCCATCGCCAAAGCGTCGCAGCAAGGAACAGAGTGCACATGTGGACGTTCTCCATCTTTCTTATCAACCAATTTGATCAAGGGGACTTGTCATGGATGGCGCTTTTGGCTTCGTGCACAACACAGAAACTGAACAGAACAGCAACACATTTGCTGGCATGGGTGCTATATTGCATGAAGGCGGCTGCGGTTTTCGCGTCTGGGCCCCCCATGCGGATGACGTCAAGGTTCGTGTAACGACCAAAGAGGGTGAACAGCCCTTCGTGGCTCAGCTCAAGCGGGAAGACAATGGTATTTGGGCTGGCAATGTTGAAGCCGTTCAGGCTGGCCACACCTATAAATTTCTGATCCAGTCTGTCACTGAAACCTTCGAACGCATCGACCCCTATGCCCGTGAAGTTACCAATTCCGTGGGCGAGGGCGTAATTGTCGACCCCAATGCTTTCGATTGGCAGGACATAGATTTCGATCTGCCGCCCCACAATGAGCTGGTAATCTATGAAATGCACGTTGGGTCCTTCGTTGCAAAGGAAGGTGAGGCCGGAAAATTTGAAACGGCGTTGCAGCAGCTCGACCATCTCAAAAAACTCGGAATCAACGCCATCCAGATCATGCCCGTTGGTGAATTCGCGGGCGATCTGTCATGGGGCTATAACCCGGCCCACATGTTCGCCGTTGAAAGCGCATATGGCGGACCAGACGGTCTGAAAACCTTCGTGCGGGAATGTCAGCGTGCTGGCATTGCTGTCATCCTCGACGTGGTGTTCAACCATTTTGGCCCGAGCGATCTCGACCTCTGGCGCTTTGATGGCTGGAGCGAGAATGATGGTGGCGGCATCTATCTTTATAATGACCACCGCGCCGAAACGCCTTGGGGCAAAACCCGGCCTGATTATGGTCGCGGTGAAGTGCGGCAGTTCATTCGCGACAATGTGATGATGTGGCTCAAAGATTATCATATCAACGGACTGCGCTTTGACTCTACGCTTTACATGCGCTCCAGCACGGGCGATGGCAACAATGATTTGCCTGAGGGCTGGTCGCTGCTGCAATGGTTGAATGATGAAATGCAAACGCTTGAAGGACGTCACATCAGCATTGCAGAAGACTTGCACAGTCTGGACGCCATCACCGCAGATATCGAGCATGATGGTGCCGGATTCCATGCCCAGTGGGATGCAAACTTCGTGCATCCTGTTCGCGCCGCTGTGGTCACAGCTGAAGATAGTGCTCGTTCCATGACGGCGGTACGCGATGCCATCATGTCAAACTACAACGGCGATGCCTTCCGCCGCATCATCTACAGCGAATCTCATGACGAAGTCGCCAATGGGAAAGCCCGCGTGCCCTATGAAATAGATCCGGATAGTGCCACAAGCTGGTCGGCGCAAAAGCGCTCCACACTTGCGGCGGCTTTGGTGTTCACATCACCTGGCATACCCATGTTGTTTCAAGGCCAGGAGTTTCTGCAAGGCGAATGGTTCCGTGATGATGTTCCACTGGACTGGAACTTGAACGGTGAGTACCAAGGCATCGTGCGCCTCTACCGCGATTTGATTGCACTCCGCCTCAATCGTAGTGGTGAGACGAAGGGGTTGATGGGGCAGTATGCCAATGTGTTTCATGTCAATGACGACCCAAACGTCTTGGCCTTCCACCGCTTTGATCAGCAGGGCGCAGGAGATGATGTGGTTGTGGTGATGAACTTCAGCACCGAGACGCGCACCGATTATCGCGTGGGCTTTCCCGCAGCGGGAAAATGGCAATTGCGCTTTAACAGCGATGCAGCAATTTATAGTACAGATTTCGGCAACGCGGTTGCAGGCGATATTGAAACGATAGATCAACCGCAGGATGGGTTTCCCGTCTCCGGCCTGCTTGACCTGCCGCCCTACGCAACGCTGATATTCGTTCGCCCTGCGGCTGCTTGACCGCATATGGCCACAGCGCCTATCGCTTGAAGGATGTTAAACAGCAGTATGATCGCACGCAGCAAAGTCGTCGGACAGTTGGGCCGTATCGAATTCATCACGCTCGTCGCAGGCCTCATCACAATCAACGCCTTCGCCATCGACATCATGTTACCGGGCTTGCAGCGCATTGGCGAAAGCCTAGGCGAAGCCGATGCCAATCGACGCCAGTTGGTCATCCCCGCCTACATGCTGGGCTTTGGCGTATTGCAGCTGGTGTTCGGTCCCCTGTCCGACAGGTTTGGCCGTCGCATGCCGCTGCTCTATGGCGTGGCGATTTACTGTCTGGCTGCACTCTGTGCGTTCTTTGTTGCCGACTTCAACAGTTTGCTTGTCCTGCGTTTCCTGCAAGGCGCTGGTGCCGCAGCATCAGCCGTGATTGCCATGGCCTTGGTGCGGGATTTATTTGTGGGCGACGAGATGGCGAAAACCCTGTCGTTGGTGTTCATGGTCATGATGGTGTCCCCCATCATGGCTCCGGGGCTTGGGCAGTTTCTATTGACCATCATGGATTGGCGCGGATTGTTCGGTTTCATGGCGGGGCTTGGCGGTCTCATTCTCATGTGGATTTTCTTTCGTCTGCCCGAAACCCTGAAGCCCGAAAATCAGCGGCCATTTACACTGCGATCAATCGGCGAAGGCTTTGGTATCGTGTTCCGTAACCGTGTGTCGCTCAGTTATATTCTGGCAACGGCCTTGTTGTTCGGTGCCTTGATGGGCTTTCTCACCTCGTCGCAGCAAATCTACGTATCACACTACGGAATGGGCCAGTGGTTCCCCGCTTTCTTCGCCTTGGGCGGTATTGCTGCGGCGATTTCAGGCTTTGCCAATTCGCAACTGGTGGTGCGCTTTGGCATGGAGAACCTTTCGCATCAAGCGCTCATCCTTTTCGGCCTGAATTCGCTTGTCATGTTGGTGCTGGGCTACTTGAACCTGCTTCCAGTCTGGGCGTTTTTCGCGCTGACCTGCGGTTGGTTCGTCACTTTCAATTTCATCTTCTCGAACTTTGGTGCGTTGGCGCTGATGCCATTGGGCGAAGTGGCGGGCACCGCCGCCTCCACGCAAGGCTTCCTGCAAATGGTCATCGGTGCATCGATCGGCGCTTTCATCGGACAGATGTTTGACGGCACCACCAACCCGCTCGCACTGGGCTTTGTCATTCTCACCGTTTTGGCCGGCCTGATCGTAAAGTTGGGAACAGCCAAGCGCTGATCAGCGCGCTACATGTTCCACGCAAATGAGCTTGGTCTCTTCCACTGTCACCGTAGCATTGACCTTCATGCAATGAGCCGCAAGACCTGATGACGCCTCACGGTAATAACGGCAGCCAAGGCACGTGCCAAAACGCGGCTCGCCATGGCGCAATCGCGCCTGTTCCAACAACGCATCAAGCGCCCTGTCAAAGCGCCGCCTTGTCTTCTCAGACAGTTCCGCAATATCTGCCTTCACTACATTCAAGTCATCATCAGCCAGCAACGCCTTGCCAGCGTCAGTCAGATACAAGGCAACGCCGCGCGAATCCTTCGCATCAACTTGTTTCGACACCAGCCCCTTCTTCTCCAGCGCCATGATGGTTTGTGACACAGTGCCCTTGGTCGATCCCAAATACTTCGCCATGGCACCTGGTGAATGCGACAGCGCGTTGCAGCGGGCGAGATAGCGCAGCGCCTCCCACTGCACCGGGTTCAAGCCCCGGGCATGGCCGGATTGACGCAAAAGCCGCGCCAGCCGCTCCAGCTTGGCCAAACTCTCGGCTGGCGAAGCCACGTCATCATCATCGTCTTTCCGCGCCATGAAGCGTGTTTATCTCCCCAAATCAGCGTCAAGCATAGAATATCGAGCCGACACAATAAAGCCCGCTTGCAGCCATGGGGACAATCGGTTATCCCCCGCCCGTTCCAAAGGGATACGCCAGAAGCGTTCCCCCAAAAATGCGGAAGGGTGGCCGAGTGGTTGAAGGCGCACGCCTGGAACGCGTGTTTACGTGAAAGCGTAACGTGGGTTCGAATCCCACTCCTTCCGCCAGTTTGTTGAAATTCCGGTCATCAATCAAAAAACTAGGTTTGAGGCGCGCGGCGATTGAGATAAGGTAATTCCCCTGAAATTAGTGTATCGGAAACGCCAACCGCTGCCATAAATGGCACCACTATATTGCCCCCGTTTTTTTGAACTAGGCTGAAATCAATGACTTCAATATCATGTGTCAATTGCTGGAATGCCCGCAGAAGTCCGTCATAGTCCACTAGCCAGCTGTCTGACGCGACATAGTTGGAACGGCCCAGCTGATCAGAAAAAGCGATTGTTTGGGCAGTAAGTTGTCGCTTCATGGAGGCGAGAAAATCATGTTTTTCGCGCAAACAAACGATAATTTTGAGATGCGAGCCTCGTGGGAACAATTGACGAAGTTTTTCCATTTCTTCGGGCTGTCGCAATAACGACAAGAGTTCGGACGACAGAATAAAGCTATCACCGGGATGTTGACTGATCTGCTTGGCCAAATAGCGTTTCAGCCCGAATCTGAGCCACAGCCGCTTTATCATTCCTGGCGACCGGAGTGGAAGCAAGTGCCGTCGCCTTGGCGCACAAGCCGCATGGAAAATCTCCTTGAAATTCGGCTTGCCTTTCGGACCGCACAAAAAAAACAAGTTGTTGTTGTGCAGTTGTAGACTGTGATTCAACAAATAATTCTGGATCGAGGTCGATCCAGTTTTATGTGTGCCAATATGAAGTATAATGTGGCATTTGTTATGTAGCATCGCTGGCACTGCTGTATTCTGATTTGAATTGATTTGTGACTCAGCTTATACTACCCGCAAGTGTCAATGAAACATTACAATGTCTGACCAGAAATCCATTCCGAAAACGTTAATCCTGCCAGCTGAAATTTATTCACGCGAATTTGATGCACGATTGCTGCATGCGGTTCTGGCCATGCAGAAAGGTTGGAATGTTATTGTGGGATCAAAGGCGCTCATCAATCGCTCGATATGGCGGTTTCCACCCAGCGTCTATTTGTGCCAAACTCTCACGCATAAGCGTCGCACCATGCTCAAGTTGTTGCACCGTTTAGGGCACGTATCGTTCGGTTGGGATGAAGAAGGCCTGATCTATCTCGACCGCGACGTTTACCTTATGCGACGGGTTTCTTCAGATACTTTACTGCTGCTTAAAAAGCTCGTTACTTGGGGTCAACAAGGTGCGGACGATGTTGACCACCGTGCAGGTCCACTTGGGTTGCATGCACTGCCACTCGGCAACCCACGCTTTGACCTTGTGCGACCGGAATTGCACAGCCTATACGCCAAACAGATTTCCGACATCAAGGCCCGCTATGGCGATTTTGTGCTGATTGACACCAATTTTTCAAGCTTCAATCCTATTATCTCTTTACATGATTTGAAACCGCGCATTGTAGCAAGAACAAACGCGCCTCTGGCTGGCGAACAAGAACGGTTTCAGCGGGTTCTGGAGCACCGGAAAGAGGTCTATGAACATTTTCGTACAGACTTGCCACGATTTGCGGTATCGCATCCGCAGTTCAAATTCGTAGTTCGCCCTCATCCAGGAGAAAACGAGCAGACTTGGCGTGACTGTTTTAAGGGAGTCGCAAATGTCAGTGTTACCCGAGAAGGAAGTTCCGTGCCATGGCTGATTGCAGCAAAGGCACTTATTCACAACAGTTGCACTACGGCAGTTGAAGCCGCGATAATCGGACATACACCCATTTCGTACAGTCCCATTGTGTCGCTGAATGACGAAAGCGCCTTGCCAAATCCTATTTCACACCGGGTGCGCAGTTTCAAAGAACTGGCGCTGGCGATTGAAAACGCATGCGCGGGAAAACTGTTCATGAGCGGAACCCAGAATGCTATCCTGAAGCAATTTGTTTCCGCTATAGAAGGCCCGCTCGCTTCGGTTGCAATCATGGATGAACTTGGAGAACTTTCGCCATCGGCAGGCGCTAGGATTGCTATTTCAAGGCTGATTGCAAGGCTGTTTGGGTACGTGCGGGAGCAATATAAAAGCCAACGCAAAAATCACATTACAGACCGCTATCTAGAAAAAGTTTTTCCAGTGGTAACTGTAGCTAGTGTTCGGTCCCGGCTAACCGAAATGGCAGCTGTGTTGAATGTTCACGCCAGTTTTAATGTGCGCGAAATTTCAACAAATATTTTTGAGCTTACCAAAGCTGTTGACGCCACATGAAAACGCAATTGACGGTGATAACCTATCACTACGTAAGGCCCATTGCATCGTCAGCCTGGCCTGCGATCAAAGGGCTTGAACTGGAAGAATTTCGCGGGCAACTGGATTACATCCAATGCCACTACAATCCCGTTTCACTAGACAACATTCTGATGTCGGCGCGTGGGGCGCAAGTCGACTGGCCTGATAACCCTATTCTCCTCACCTTCGATGACGGCTATACCGACCACTACAGTTACGCCTTTCCGGAACTGTCACGGCGCAACATTTCAGGTTGTTTTTTTGCGTCCACGCGGCCATTGCTGGATCGTGTAATTCTTGACGTCAACAAGGTTCACTTCGTGCTCGCCAGTTGCTGTGATCACGCAGTACTTGCGGAAACGTTGGATGCTGCCATTCGCAGTCATGAAGGAGAAGTAGATCTACCATCCGTAACAGAACTGCGTACCCAGTTTTTTAAAACGTCGCGTTGGGACCCTGCAGAAACAGTTTACTTCAAACGTGTTTTACAGCGCGGGCTTCCGCCTGCAGTGCGATCAACAATAGCAGATCAGCTGTTTCGTAATTTCGTTTCGGTCGATCCTGCTGATTTTGCAGAAACGCTTTATCTCACAAAAGAACAAGCGCGGCAGATGATTGCCGAAGGAATGAGTTTTGGGTGTCACGGCGATGATCATATCTGGCTTGGACATGCTAGCGAGGCAGAACAAAGACACGATATATCCCGTTCCATGAGATTGTCTGCAGCCTTGGGTATAAGGCCGGAAGATACATCGTACTGCTATCCATACGGCAGTTACAATGACGTAACGTTGGACATTTTAAAGTCATTCAATTGTACGGTTGGTTTTACCACACGTCTAGACCTTAACCCCACTGACCTAGACCGGAATATGTTGGAACTTGCACGCATTGATGCCGGTGCAGACTTGCCCCGTAACAGGGCCGCTCCGCTCAGCCCTTGGACCGAACGGGTTTTATTTCGAAAATCCGGTCAGACAATTCTCTGACTTCGGGTACGTTCAGTTGCAGCACAACGGCGAATTGTTTGAGGCGATCAAGAATCTCCTGCACAGGTTTCGGTGGAAATTTTTGAGAAATATAAGTCATTTGACTGGAATTGCCCGCCAAATGTCGTGTTACCGCTTTTTCGACACGTCGCGCCAATGCCATGGATTTTCCTAAGGTTCTCGCCAACAATCCGGTAGATTGATGTTGGTTGGAAAGCTGAACAATCGCATCGACAATCCGCTCGCTCGCAAATTTGCCTCGCAATGATGCCACCATATTGTCAATCGCATCCGCAAAATTTTCAGGTTGAAAATCTGTTGTGTTGCTATCTGCCAACATCCGGAGCACCGTTTCAGCATCTTCGCAGTGATGACTGACACGGCTTGGCTGTGTAATTTCATGAATGTCACGAATGATCGGACGATACGAAATAGCGACCCGACCCAACATCGCCGTTTCAACTGCTGTCGTGCAGCCGTTCTGTAGAATATGAGAAGCAGCCAGCAACCACGGGACCAAATCATTGTCGTATCGAACTGACACATTGTCCAAGCCTTGGACGTGTCTCTGCCAGCCATCACGACTTTCGGACGGATGCGGCCTCACTACTATCTTGCGATTGGGAAAGCGGCTGGCAATCAAGGGAATTAGTTGGGTGAAAGCCTGATAGATTTCGTAACGATGTTGCAGATAGGCTAAAGGGAAAC
>CAXTLE010000104.1:0-9215 GCA_964244855.1 uncultured Aestuariivirga sp.
GCCAAGCCGGGTTCCGTTCTGAAAAACATTTGGTCACTTTTTTGGCGGCCCGCGCGCTGGTGCCACTGGTCGTAAGTATTCTGACATTTGTCTATACGTCTACAGTCTTTGCGGACAAGGTATCCCCGAACATGCGCATTGTAGCGACTGTCATAGCGCTGATCTTTGGCTTTTACGTTCCCAACATTGGTCTCAAAAACCTGATCAACCGTCGACAGGCGTCAATCAAGAAGGCATGGTCAGATGCACTTGATCTTTTGTTGATCTGCGTTGAATCCGGCATGGCGCTCGAACCTTCATTTATGAGAGTAGCGAAAGAAATTGGCAGCCAGTCTGTGCCGCTCGCGGAAGAAATGACACTCACAATTGCCGAACTTTCATATTTGCAAGACCGTCGCAAAGCATTGGAAAATCTGGCCAAGCGCACGGGTCTCGAAACCGTGCGCTCAGTGGTTACCAGTCTCATCCAGTCCGAACGTTACGGTACGCCACTGGGCACAGCGCTGCGGGTACTTGCCCAGGAAAACCGCGACTCACGGATGGCCGAAGCAGAGCGCAAAGCCGCTGCCCTGCCACCAAAGTTGACGGTTCCGATGATTTTGTTTTTTCTGCCCGTAATTTTCGTGGTTGTTTTGGGACCATCAATCATTCTGGTCATGGAACAGCAATAAATTATGTTTGAACGCGGCCTTTGTCTCCGGCAAACCGGGACAGGCCGTGTTCCGTTTTATGCCAGTGAAACGGCGTTACAATAAAATCCCAAAGTGCCAGCCATGCGGCGGCCGAAATCATTAGCCAATACAAAGGAATGCTGGCCAGCACCCTCGTCCAGCCCGCAATACCGATTTTTTTCAATCCATTTACGCTGGTCAAGATCGCCGATGCATAGCCAGCTAGCAATATCACAAGACTGAAGCCGGAAATTGCACAGCCGACTGGACTTAAAGTCATAATCGCGAGGTTGAAAGGGCGAAAATTCCACAGTGTTGCTGCGAGCAGCACAGGGTGTAGGAGAGCTGATGCGAAAATACCAAGTGTCATTGCCTGCACGGTGCAAAAGCCGCCGATTCCGGTTTCCCTCAATAGCAGTATTGGATTGCGGTTATGCACCAGCCATGTTTGCAGGAACCCCTTAAGCCAGCGCCGTCGCTGTTTCATCCAGTTGCCGAACCTGATATTTGCCTCTTCATATGTTGTGCTGTGCAAAATGCCGGTCTTGAAGCCATGACGCGCCAAGCGTACCCCAAGGTCTGCGTCTTCTGTCACATTGAAAGCGTCCCAATGACCAACGGCCTCAAGCGATGAGACCCGGAAATGATTGGAGGTGCCACCCAGTGGCAATGGTAAGCCGTAAGCTGCAAGCGTTGGTAAAATTACCCGAAACAGGGCCGCATATTCCGCAGTGAATTGCCGGGTGAGCCAGTTTTCATTGGGGTTGAAAAAATCCAGCGCTGCTTGCAGGCAAGCCATATCCTCTCCCTCCTGTTCAAACTGTGATGCTGCTAATCGCAACTGGTTCGGTTGTGGAATATCTTCTCCGTCATAAATTGTGGCGAGCGTACCCCGGGCAAACTGCATGGCATAATTTAAGGCACGCGGTTTTGTTTGCGGCTTTCCGGCCGGCACGATGAGAATGTCAAAAAACCAGGGCAGCTTAAGGTCCCGAATGGCAAGATGCATTGGCCTGTCATTTTCTTCGAGAATTATTTTGATGTCGAGTTTTTCGGGAGGATAATTCAGGCTTTTGAGCGAGTTCAAAATGTTGTGCAACACACTGATTTCGCGGAAGAGCGGCACCAGCACTGTGTAAACCGGCAATTGCGCGTCTGCAAGCAGGGGGGCGACCATACCGCGGCCTTTGGGTAACGGCATCAGGCACAGGCAGCGCAAGAAAACCACCATCAGGAAAAACAGGCTGGCCAACATCTGCACACCCGCCAGCATTGCGTCTGTGGAAAATGAAACAGTGACGACCAGCAATGCGGCCAACAAGAGAGACGCCGCAACACTTTGATAGGCGCTTAAACGCTTCTGAGCCGATGCAGCAGGATTGTTGCGGCCAAGGTCACGCACTGCCTTTTGTTCAAGTTTTCTGGCAAGACTGCGTCGCACCACTGATCTGTAAAGTTCGGGTGATATTCTGCCGACCAAGGTCAAGCCCAGTCTGCGTCCCTCTCGCAATGATCCTTCGTCGACGATGCAGTGCACGGTGTTGTGCGGCAGCCAGCAGTAGGCAATGATTTTATGACGTAGCATGAGCGAACGTTCTTTTTCAGTCATGCGCGCCACCACCCCGTTGAGCCATGCCTCAGGGACTGTTGACCAATCTTCCACCTGTAATTCAGTGTCGTCGTAGTGTATGGAAACGGGAGCGCTTCGGCGCCGAAGATCAAAATCTATTGCCGCAAACTCAACTCCCACCACGAACTCCCCAACCGAATGACACAACTTAGACGACAAGCAACAGCTAAGTGGCGCGAGAAAATGATTGCAACCTTTCAGCGATTGAATCTACGATCTTGTGTTGTACTTTTGGTTGTGCTGACGGGGATGGCTTCTGCAAAGGGAGCAAATGAAGCAGATAACTCCACAGTTTTTCCAGGGTTCAGGTATGTTGACCCCACGGCAACAAATAGATCGCAGCCGCTCGCCGAGAAATTCGTATTATTGGCTGACGCTGATTTTGCGCCCTGGAGTTTTCTCGGCGAAGACGGGCTATTGAAAGGAGTTTCGGTAGACTTGGCGATGCAGGCTTGCGCCGAAGCTGGGCTATCTTGTGAGATTCGTTCGAGCGATTTCGCTGGTCTCTTGCCAAAGCTACGCTCAGGTGAAGCGCAGGGGATCATCTCCGGATTCAAACTTGATGCAGCCGTCGCTGCGGAATTCGCACTGACCAAGCCCTACTTCCGGTCGCTTGGGCGTTTTGCTGTAAGAAGCGGATCATCACTCGCCGCTCCTGACATTCGAACCCTGGCGGGCCGTCGCATCGGCTTTCGTACCAATACCGCTCATGCCCGTTTCTTGGAGACTTACTATGGTCGCTCGGCCTTGATCCCATTCGACACGAGTAACGCCATGTTGGAAGCCTTGCGCACCGGCCAAGTGGATGCTGTTTTCAGCGATGCGGTTCAATTGTCATTCTGGCTGAAGGGCAACGCATCACGCGGTTGCTGTGGATTTTTGGGCAAGGCTTTTGTGCACCGGGAGACATTTTCACGCAGCCTGAGTTTCATCACCCGCCGTGACAAGCCGGAGCTTCGCAACAGGTTGAACGCTGCGTTGGACCAGATGGAAAGCAACGGTGCGACAGCCGAAATTTTTGCCCGCTATTTGCCTGCTTCAGTGTGGTGAGCGAGTTCCTCTGCTCTGCTGCCGCGCAATTGCGTGAGTGAATGCTTGCTATTCATCAGTGTACGGATAATATCACTGATCAATTGTGGACCGCGATAAACCAAAGCGGAATAAACTTGTAGAAGTGATGCTCCGGCCTCAATTTTTGCAAGTGCTGTGGTGCCATCTTCAATGCCACCGGCACCAATCAGAGGAAGTTTACCTTTGCTGACCAGATAAAATTTTGCCAGCTGCCGGGTTGAAAGGGAAAACAGAGGGCGGCCCGACAAACCTCCGGTTTCTGATCCGTATACGGACGATAATGAAGGACGGGACAAAGTGGTGTTGGAAATGATCACACCATCAACCGCACCATGTGAACAGCACGCTGCAATATCCGACATTTCATGATCGCCCAAATCCGGCGCAATCTTCAGCAACATGGCCGGGCGCTTGGCTTGCGTAACGCGGGCATCGTTGAGCCGTTTGAGTAAACTTTCCAATTCCCTCGCCGACTGCAAGCCGCGAAGGCCCGGGGTGTTGGGCGATGAGATGTTGACCGTGATGTAATCTGCAACGTCACTGAAAGCGGCGATGCCCGCCACATAGTCCGAAGCCCGATCCACACTATCCTTGTTGGCCCCGATATTGACGCCAACAATGCCAACACGTCTCCGGCGTTTCAGTCGTTTCGAAGCCTCCCAGTGACCCTGATTGTTGAAACCCATGCGGTTGATCACCGCTTGATCTTCCGTGAGCCGGAAAAGTCGGGGCTTCGGATTTCCGGCTTGAGGCAGCGGGGTCAGGGTTCCGACTTCAGTAAAGCCAAAGCCCAATCGCAAAATGGCATCAGGCACTTCGGCGTTCTTGTCAAAACCCGGAGCAAGACCTAACGGGTTTGGGAAATTCAGGCCAAACAGTGTCTGCGCCAATCGCGGGTCAGATTGCGGAATGGGCAGCGGTGGCAGGCATTTCAGCGCGCGAATAGTGAGGAGATGAGCCTCTTCAGCATCGCGACCATGCAGGAAGGGACGGGTGAGGTTGAAGGCGGCGCCGAACAGGCTCATGACGTCCAACCCGGCGGGAACTCATGGGCTTGCCCGTTCCAGGGCAACGGCTTGGCCCACAGCGCTGAAGCTGGGTTTAGCGTTCCGTAGACATGCGGGAACAGGGCGCCGCCGCGTGAGACCTCCCATTTCAGTGATTCGCTGAAAATGCCCGGGTCGAAGGCCACCAGCATCAGGTTTTGCTGCCCCGCAAAGTATAATTTCGCTGTTGTTTCAACCTGAGATTCGTCAGAAAGGTGAATGTAGCCGTCTTGGAGGTCAATTGCGGCACCCTTGAACACGCCAGCGGCCACAGCTTGCCCCCAAACCGCCGCATCAACGACTTTATAGACCCATGACATCAGAATTCTCCCCGAAAATGCAAATAGCATAAAGTTTTCACTTGACAATCTCTTCCTAGCGAGGCTTATTGTCCTACAAAAGGTTCTAACTGAGCAAAGAGGTATAAAAATGTTCACACATAAACAAGTCTGGAGCGCAATCGACGTCATCGCCGAGCGTTATGGTTTCTCCGCATCGGGTCTGGCCAAGAAGTCAGGTCTTGATCCCACATCCTTCAATCCGTCCAAGCGCAACGGCCCCGATGGCCGCCCGCGTTGGCCCACTATGGAATCGATTTCGCGCGTGCTCAATGCATCGGGTGCACCGGTTGATGAGTTCATGGAACTGCTCTCCGGCAAGAAGGGTGCGCCACCAAAAATGCGCGTATTGCCATTGCTGGGCTTTGCCAAGGCCGGCCGTGGTGGTTTCTTTGACGATGGCGGCTTTCCCGCCGGTTCCGGCTGGGATGAAGTTGATGTGCCGGGTGTCACTGACACTTCGGCCTATGCCCTCGAAATCACTGGCGACTCGATGATGCCGATTTACCGTGAAGGCGACACCATTGTGGTCTCTCCCGGCGCAACCGTCCGCAAGGGTGACCGCGTTGTGGTGCGCACGTCGGATGGCCAGGTGATGGCAAAAATCCTGCAAAAACAATCCGCCCGTAGCATTGAACTGGCATCGTTCAATGCCGACCATCCCGTGAAAACACTGGAAGCCAAAAACGTGGACTGGATGGCACGCATCATCTGGGCATCACAATAACCGTACAAAACCGCACAAACACCACACAGGAATGACTGCCTGTGTGGTGAAAGTGGCAAAGACTGCCGATATCGTTTTTATCCCTGCGCTGGCAAATACATCTCCGGAACGTTGGAGAAGTATGAATGTCGATTGCGTCGGATGAGTTTTCTGAAAAACAACACAAAGCGTGGTGGCTGCCTTCTGGGCAGGTCCGCCTTTTATGCCTTTTGGCTTGTGCTGTTTGGACGGCAATTCTCGCCGAAGTCGGCTGGCCCGGAAGCGCTGTGGCTCTGAGTTACATTCTGCCGCTTCTTCTGATGTTACAAGACTTCGCCTCAGCACCGAAAGGATGGCAAGTGAAGTCCGCTTTGCTCTGTACAACCGTTGCGATTTGCGGCGTGGCCTTGCAGCCCGGCTGGTTCAATATGCTGGTGGCGTGGGCCTTGTTGCTGGGAACATCCCTGATGGTGCGTGCCGACGAACACTTGAATGCGCTTTCGGCTGTGTGGAGCACGATTCTAAACGCGATCATTGCACCGTGGCGCATCATTAAATCAACGCCTGCTGCCACTAAAATCGTTGCAGCAATATTCAGATTTATGCCCCGCCCGGCCGTCTCAGCTATTGCTTTGCCGTTGGTGGCGGGAGCATTATTTCTAGGCCTTCTCGCCGTTTCAAACCCGGTGATCGAAAATGCCCTCCATGTGTTGCAAGCCATCGATGTCATGTGGCTGTGGAACCAGATCACCAGTGTGGTTTCGTTGTGGTCACTTTTCATTTTTAACACTGTTGCGGTACTGCTGTGGCCCGCTGTGCAAAACAGCGTGCTTTTGCAGCGTGTCAACCTCTGGCAGGACGGTGACGCACCGAACTGGTACCTCACCTTTTTCAAACCATCTGCCGTCATCAGCACGCTCATTCTCTTGAACGTGCTTTTCGCTGTGCAAAATTTGCTGGACTTGAAATATGTGTGGCTCACAGGTGAATTGCCATCAGGATTTTCTCAGGTGGAATACGTCAGGCGTGGTGCCTATTCGCTGATTGTCACCGTACTGCTTGCCGCCGTGTTTGTGGTATTTGCCCTGCGCAAAAATTCACTGGCCGCGAACAACAAATTTGTGCGCCTTCTGGTCTATCTGTGGATCGCGCAAAACATGGCACTCGTTGCCTCATCAGCCCAACGCACCATGACTTACATCAATGATACCGGCTGGACCGAGTTGCGTGTGTCAGCCCTGTTGTGGATGGGGCTGGTATGCTTCGGCTTGGCCGCAGTGATCTGGCGCGTGTGGAAAAATCTCGGAACGGTTTGGTTGGTCAATGCCAATTTTGCGGCGGCGGTGGTGCTTCTGGCGGGGTGTTGTGTATTCAATCTGCAAGGCTTTGTGGCGGAGCGGAATGTAGACAGGGCGATTGCTGATAGGGAATTTGGAACTGATTTCGAATACATGCAGAGACTTGGACCGAATGCCCTGCCTGCACTGGTTCGATTCAGAACGCATTTGGAAGATGCTCTTGCCAAGTCTACAAATCCGGTTGTGCATGACGATTTGAGCCGCGATATGCTGAAAGTGACAAGTCCAATCGCTGCTCACACTACGGCGCGTTATATAAAGCAAAACGACTGGCGGAGCTGGACATGGCGTTATGCGGGTCTTGTGGTGCGGTGATGGTGAAGCTCTTCTGGTCTGATTGCTCACCCTTGGTCCCTCATCCGGCCTTTGGCCTTCTCCCGCGCCTCTTCGCGGGAGAAGGTGGCCAAAGGCCGGATGAGGGGAAACTTGTTCGCATGAAAAGGTCTTCTCCATGAGCTTGCTCGACGCCTTGGAATCTGAAATGAGAGAACTCATGTCCACACGTGAAACCTCTCCTGTCTCCATTCTCATCAAGGAAGTGCTTGCGAAGAAGCGCATGTCCCGTGCTTCACTTGCAGCAGAAGCGAAGATCAGTTTGTCGGCTTTGGAGAAGGGGCTCTCGGGTCAGCGCAGTTTTTCGGAAACCGCTGTGATCCGCATGGAAGAGGTATTGGGCCTGGTGCTGCGTCCGCAACAGGCCTTGTCGGCACCGGATGATTTGGGCGGTTATGCGCGCACTTCGGTGTCATGGCTGGAGGGCAACTATCTCACCATCAGACCCTCGTCGAAAAAGCCGGAAGATTTATTTACCTATATTACCGATGTGACGTGGAATCATGAGCGCAACCATCTGGTGTTTCATGAAATGGCGAGGCTCGATGCGGCTTATGCGCAGAAGGGTGATGTGTCGGTACCGCATCAGACCGGGCATATTTATTTCTCAACCAACCGTCACGGCCAGCATCGCCTGATGGTGATGAAGCGGATTGTGCGCTCGGGCGAATTGTTTGGATTGTTGCTGACGTTACAGCAGGAAAAGGGTGCGCATCTGATGCCGGTGACCATGCCGGTGGCCCTATTGCCGGTGGCAGGGTTGAGTGAGGCTCCAATCTTGGGAAAAGTCGGCGCCGGTCACCGGGCTTATGATAGCTATGCGGCGGTGTTGCGCAAGGTAGTCGATGGCGGATTTGTGGGGATGTTGGGGAGGTAAGGGACCTCATCAGCCCTTCGGGCAGCTTCTCCAGAGGAGAAGCGAATGGATGAGAGATATCACGCAATCATTGACCATTTAGGGAGGTGGTGAAGCTAGTTGCTTCTCCTCTGGAGAAGCTGCCCGAAGGGCTGATGAGGTCTTTTTTTACATCACCGCAAGCCTGCGCAACGCCCTCACAATCGCCTGAAACCCCTCCATCGCTACAGCACTGTGATGCCGTGCCCGCATATAGGAATGCGCCAGTTTCGGTTCACGGCGCAATTCGCTTGGGATGCCAGCGGCCAGCAATCGCTCGCAAAACATCACACCGTCGTCATAAAGCGGATCATGTCCGGCCACCGTGACGTAGGCGGGTGGCAGGCCTTCGACGGATGTCGCCATCAGCGGCACAGCTTTTTCATCGCTCCAGCCGGGTGAACCTTCGGGGCCAAGGAAAGATGTCAGATAATAGTGCATATCATCACGTGTGAGGCAAGGCGCATTTGCATTGCGGATGTAAGAAGCAGTTTCCATGTTGGAACCCAGCACGGGATAGAAAAGCGCCATGGCTTGGATTTGCGGCAGGCCGAGGTCGCGTAGCGTCAATGCAAGGGCGACCGACATTTGCCCGCCCGCACTGTCTCCCGCTGCAATAATGTGTTCGGCGTTGATGCTGTGGAGGTGACCTTGTTCGCGCATCCAGCGCCAGACTTTAAGCGAGTCCTCAAGCTGTGCGGGGTGTCGGTGTTCGGGGGCGAGGCGGTAATCGGTGAGAACCACAACACAGTCGGACCCCGCAGCCATTTCGGCGCAAATATCATCGTGGGTGTCTGGTCCGCCCAGAACCCAACCGCCGCCGTGGCTGTAGAGGATGCCGGGCTTTAGCGCGGTGCCCTTGGGTTTGAATACACGACACGGCACACCATTGGCGATAAGATCGACAGCTTCGATGTTGGCAGGGCGTGGTGCTCGGAAACGGGCGCAGATGGCATTCCAGGTGGCGCGTTGCCGGGGAAGCGGCCAGAGTTCGGATCCCGGTGGAGTTTCGGCGGATAGGATTTTGTAGAAGGCGAGCATGCCGGGATCGAGGGGGGTGTCGGTCATGAATTGGGCTCCTGAATGCGCGACCCCTCATCCGCCCTTCGGGCACCTTCTCCCGCGAAGAGGCGCGGGAGAAGGCGAAAATTGCAATCAGCCTTCTCC
>CAXTLE010000105.1:0-9160 GCA_964244855.1 uncultured Aestuariivirga sp.
AGATGGCTTTCTGGGTGCCGTAGCTGGTCAAGGGGGCGGTCAGGAATTCGTCGCCGATGGCTTCGGGGAAGGGGGAGCCGAAGACGGCGATTGAGGACGTGAAGATGACGCGTGGGCAATAACTGCCGCCCTGTTTGCGAATGGCTTCAAAGAGGTTGCGGGTGCCATCCATATTGATGGCGTAACCTTTTTCGAAATTGGCTTCGGCCTCACCGGAAACGATGGCCGCGAGGTGGAAAATCAGATCGGGTCGCGAAGCCACAAGTTTTTCGGCTTCTCCGGCAATTGAAAGATCGCCCATGAAGGTTTCGATGGGAAATGCGGCTTGGGGTGGGGCAGGGCTTAGCACCACGTCGTGTCGGATGAGTGCTGACACATCGAGGCCTACCAAACCCTTGGCCAAACGCTGCGTGAGTTTACGTCCGAGCATGCCGGCCGCACCGATTATCAAAACTTTCATTGCGTTGTTCCCATTCGTTAATTACGATCTTAGCTGGTCGCTGTGGTTTGCAAAAGGCAGCTTGCCGTGTCGCAGACCTGCCTTCTGTGCATGCGGCGACGCGTTGATTTCAACACCGATTTATCCACGTGAGAATCAGTTTCTGCAACCCTATGAAGTCGAAAGTGCTGGCTAAGTCGTTATTCACAACCTAATTCAATTACTTAAAAGTTTGATTCGAAGTGTGACAAGTTTGTGTTATGTGTGAAATCGGGGAATTGAGGGCAGAAAACATGGCCGGATCAACGGCTTCACTAGCGCACCACAGGAATATGGTTAATGCAGTCTTACTGACTTTGGTTAACCGTCTTCGCGAATGTCGTAGTCGGGGGCCTGCGAATTATGCGATGTTTCCCAGGGGTCGAGGGTGGATATTTTGACTGATAGAGACTTAGTGCATCCGGCAGATGCTTTGGCGACGGCACTGGACCGTGTGTCCGGGCTTTTGTCGGTATTGGGGGATTTGTATAATCCCCGGTCGGACAACTTTTCAGGTGGCAATGAGTTCGTCGTGCATGCGCTGTCGACGGCTTCCAGTTTGGCTATCGATGCCCGCAGTGCATTGAGTGATCTTCACCAGAACTGTGATTTGACACTGATCACTTCTGTGGAACTTGACGACGTGACGGAGGCCGCAAGTGTTGTTGCTGACGTCGAGCCGGTTGCAGATGCAACCGCAGTTGACTTGCCTGCAGAGCCATTGAAGTGGACGATTGATCGCGGGCTTAACCGTGCGGAAGTGGCGCCGGAAGTGGCGCCACCTGTGTCCGAGCAGGATCATTTCGCCAAGAGCTATCTCGAACTGTTGCGGAAGCTGACGGCGGCTGAAGTGTTTGCGTCTGAGCAGCAAGCGCTTGCCGCACCGGGATCGACGACTGATTTGCTGCCGCTGCTGCGGGGGCTTCGCGAAGACTTCCAGAAAATGCACAAAGCGGGCTGAGGCCCATGGCACCTCAGAGCAGCTGATTGCGAAAGTGGTGAAGGAGCGGGGCGGAGAGAAGCCCTTTATCGCCACCAAGATTGGCCGCAAACTGCCGCAGCAGACGGTAGCTGGTTACAGCATGGCCAATATCGAAAGCTACATCGACGAGAGCCTGAAGAACCTGCAAACTGATGTGATCGATTTGGTGCAACTGCATTGCCCAAGTTCTGATCTCTATGATCACCCGGAAGTGTTTGAGCGAATGGATGAGATGGTGAAGGCCGGGAAGATCAGGAATTATGGTGTGAGTGTTGAAAAAATAGACGAAGCCTTGAAGGCGATTGAGTACCCCAATGTCGTCAGTGTGCAGATTATTTTCAACGTATTCCGGCAAAGACCTGCCGAGGTGTTTTTCAAGAAGGCGCTGGAGAAAAACATCGCGGTCATTGCGCGTGTGCCGCTGGCGAGTGGATTGCTGACCGGGAAATTCAATGCACGTAGCACATTCGAGAAAACCGACCATCGGCTGTTTAACCGCAACGGCGAGTCATTTGACGTGGGCGAAACATTTTCGGGTGTGCCTTATGATGTGGGGTTGGCTGCGGTTGAACGCATCAGGCCGCTGGTTTCTGGTGATACGACAATGGCAAAAATGGCGCTGCGCTGGATACTGATGTTTGATGCCGTCACTGTGGTCATTCCCGGAGCACGAAATCCACAGCAGGCCAAGGCCAATGCCGAGGCTGCGATGTTGCCAGGATTGTCACGTGAGATGATGGATGAGATTGCCCGGATTTATAATGAGGATATCAAGGCGTTCGTGCATCACAGGTGGTGAATTGAGGAAGCAGTTGGGGTTGCCCCGCAGAAGGTCCATGTGACTGTTGAGTGTCGTGTCACCGTAATTTATTGGTCTTCAGCGTTCTAGAGTGTCGGACGGTTAATTGAGTTCAATTGATCATCCGATGTTCTAGCTGTTTGAAAGTGGCGTCATGTTCCTGGTCTTGACCGTTGATCGGAGAGAGGTCGCTGCCAATTTTAAGTACCTTGAACAGCTTTGCCTGCGTATTCCGGCGCGCTTGCCAAACACCACGTCATAGCCCACCACATAGGTCGTCATCCCTGCTTTTCAGGGATGACGAATTTTGTTTTGGCTGATGGTTCAGCGCCGCGGGGGCAGCGGCTGGGGATTCAGGGCAGGTTTTTCCTTGGGTGGAAGCGGCTGGGGGTTCAGCATGACAGCACTGCCGCGGTCAGGTCGCTTGATCTTGAACAGGACGGTTTTGGCGTCGGCTGAAGTGACTGCGGCGATTGTCAATGCAATGAGGGTGATGAGAAATACTGGTGTTTTGTTCATCGTCGTTATCCTTTTCATCTGCGCGGGATCGGCAGTGTCAATGAGAAGATGAATGGAATTGACTGAACCCTTCGTGATTGCGGCGTTCAGGCAAGGTTCAAAAACCAGCTCTGCGTCGTCAGGGTCGGGGTGTCGTTAGCTAAACAAGGCTGCGACTTACTTGCCTATTTTGCCAGTTCACTGAGTTTACCGCGCAAGGTCAGTGTGGCGAAAACCGAGTTGTCGCAGTCGGTATAGGCCTGATCCGGACATTGAACTGAATTCAAGTTGTTGCCGTGAGCTTTCACGCCGAAGGTCATGTGGTCATTGAAATTATAATTTATCTGTGCTTCCGCCCACGTGTAACTCGGCAGTTGCTTTTGCAAATAGTCTTCATATCCAATTTTACCGACAACTTCAAAACCATGCGGCAAGGTGACTGTGGCCGAACCGATCAGTTCCAGCGTGTCGGTGTGGTCAAAATCGGAATCGGGATCGTAACTGGCTTCAGCATGCAGGGCGAGGCCGTCAACCGGCGTTGCGTCCACAGCGGAATAAAGTTCCCAGAAACTTTTGCTGAGACTGGCGTGGTCATAGGCATAATAGCCGATGCCGTAAGAAGCGTTGAGTTGTTCGTTAAACGTATAGGTGGCGGTGACAAAGGGCAGCCAACGGGTGGATGCGTGGTCTGCTTCACCTGGTTTCCAACGGCGCTGCAAGTTGAAATCGACTGACAAGTTCCCAAAGACTGGCGTCGCGCCGGCAGACAATTTAACAATGCCGTCGGTTGTGCTGTCCGGGCCGTAATCGACATTTTCGGCGAACAATGTTGCATAGTAGATGCCGTAGCTTGGGGTGAATGTGATCTCGTAGTTTGGTTTGTGATCGGTATAGGTCAGGCCCGTGTCCATGCCGTCGGATGCGATGATGGCCTCTATGGCCAGATCGAATTTTTCGTCGGCCTTGGCTTGTGCTACGAGAAGCGCACATCCCGCGATGACAGCGGCGACAATGATTTTATCAGACAAAGGCGTATCCCCCAAATGCGCAGATGTTCAACCCTGACGTAGAATTCACTAAAAAACTTGATTTGACCAGAGCCTTTCGTTAAAAAAGTCGGGCAGAACCATGTGCTCGATGTCGACGGGACTATGAACAAAGTTTAAGGGTTTTCGCATGAATGTGATGGGTAGTCCGACGACATGAGAGCTGCCAAACATCCGCGCGAGTCTGAGCGGCTTCGGTCATTGCAGTCCTTCGGAATTCTGGACACGGAATCGGAGCGGGATTTCGATGATATTGTGAAGTTGGCTGCGGTCTTATGTGGCACAGAGGCATCTACAATCACCTTCATCGATGATGGGCGTCAGTGGTTCAAGGCTGCTGTGGGCATGCCGGAAAAGGTGGCACCGATTGATCTGGCATTGTGCGCGCACACGGTTCTGGAGAATGAACTGGTTGAAATTCCGGATACGCGGGATGATCCGCGTACTGCTGATAATCCGCTTTGTTCCAGCGAGGGTGGCTGCCGGTTCTACGCTGGCGCACAGCTGACGACGCAGGATGGATTGCAGCTCGGGACTTTGTGTGTGCTGGGGTTTTCACCAAACCGGCTGAATGATGCACAACGCAATGCGCTGCGTGTTCTGGCCAATCAGATCATGCGGATGCTGGAGTTGCGGCGGGCTTTGAAGCTTGCGGAAATATTGCGGCATGAAGTCGACCACCGGGTGAAGAATTCGCTGCAGGCGGTAGCATCCTTCACCAACATGCAAAGCAGAAAAGCAAAATCGACTGATGCAAAAAATGTGCTTGATGTGGTGCAGCGGCACATTCAGTCGGCGGCACAGCTTCATGATTTGTTGTATAAAACCGATACCGAAGGTGTGGTTGACTTGCGTGTGTTGCTTGAGGCGGTTGCAGGTTTCATCGCGCAGGTCAAACCGGACGCGGTGCGGTTGACATGCGCCGTCGACAGTGTGCACATCTCTTCCGAGAAAGCTGCGAAAGTAGCGCTGATTATCAATGAGCTTGCCACGAATTCCATCAAGCACGGATTCCCCGACAATCGCGCGGGCAACATCAGCATTACCGGACAGGAAATTGCAGGCGGACGGTTTGAAGTTGTATGTATGGATAATGGTATTGGAAATTCCAGTGTCGATCCTGACGGCAATGGAAAAGGTTTGGGCCTGAAAATCATCAAGGCCGCGGCGTCGAATATTCAAGGCTCAATCGTGTGGTCCAACAGCGGGGCAGGGTTTGGTTTGACACTGATTTTTCCGATAGACGGTTAGGGCCACTTCTTGCTTTAGATGCGGTTTGAAAATCAAAAGGGAATCATCCACATGACCGACGCAGCACCAGTCACCAAGCCAACCTTGCCAGACCGCCTGTGCATTGATCCGAAAAGCCCGCACTTCCATAAGGACGTGCTGGAACATGAAATCGGCATCCGTTTCAATGGCGTGGTGAAGACCAATGTCGAAGAATATTGCATTTCCGAAAACTGGGCGCGCATGCCGGTGGGTGGCAAGTCAAAAGACCGCTTCGGCAATCCGATGACGGCGCGGATTACGGGCAAGGTTGAGGTGTTCTACGTCGAGCAGACTGCGGCCGTAATCACTGAATGACAACTTTCAGGGCTGAGCCTCGCTCAGCAGTGGTTAGCGCGTGCTGAATGTCAGCGAAGGCGAAACGATGGGTCAGCAGGCTGTCGACTTCGATTTGACCGCTGGCGATCATGTCGAGGGCGGATTTGAATTGCGCGCGCGTCAGGCCGAATGCACCGGTGAGGGTGAGTTCGTTGTAGTGAATGGCATTGACGTCAAGTTCGGCCTGAACACCTTTTGAAAAGCCTGCAAAGAGATTGACGCGCCCGCGTGGGCGCACCATGCGGACGGCGTCTTTCGCAAGTTCAGGTTTGCCGATGGCGCAGATGACGACATCGGCACCGAGGCCGCCCGTGATGGTGCGCACGCGTTCGACGATGTTTTCGTCGTTGGGATTGATGACGACGTCGGCACCTGCGGCAAGCGCCGCGTCACGCCTTATGGCACTGGTCTGGCTGACGATTATACGTCCCGCGCCGCGCAGTCGTGCCAGTTTCACATGCAAAAGGCCAATTGGCCCCGCACCGAGAATGACCACGACATCACCCGCTTTCACCTGGGCCTGGTCTTGTCCGTTGATGACGCAGGCCAAAGGTTCGGCGAGGGCGGCTTTTTCGAAGGAGAGGGCGGGTGGCATGGCAAAGATGTTGCCAGCTTGAACGCCACGCAGGGGAATGAGGACATAGTCTGCAAAGGCCCCGTCAATGTCATAACCCATGGCCATCAGGTTGCTGCACAGGTTTTCTGCACCGGTAGAGCAGGCAGGGCAGGTGCCGCAGGCAAAGGCGGGGCAGACGGTTACGGCCTGGCCAAGGTGGAACTGGTCGTGGCCTCCGGTGTCTGCCACTTCGCCTGCAAACTCGTGGCCGAGAATGGAGGGGTAGCGAATGCCTGCGGTTTTCTTGCCGCGCAGAATGCGAATGTCAGTACCGCAAATGGTGGCGGCGCGCACCTTGATCAGCATGTCACCGGGTTCGAGATGTGGGGCTGGCACGGTTTTATAAGTAATGACGTCGACGGCGTTTAAAACTGCGGCTTTCAAATCATTGGTTCCCGAAATTTTGAGGTCTTTTGGTCTTTTTGCCTGTTCTGGAAGATTATGTCGAAGGTTCCAAATTCTGTCATTACCCCACGTGTTGTAATGCTAACCGCTTTTCGTATCATTCTATTCATTTGGCTGGATAACAAGATCACGTAGCAACGGTCAGGTGGATGTAAGAAATGAACGCTATGCAATTACCTGAATTTGGTTTGTGCGCGTCAAGTTTGAAACCAGAGGTCTGGTTTCGCGCACGTGAGTGACGTAGATTTAACAGGAGATCATCATGGGATCAGTCGTCGATACAAGCAGGGCCACAAACAATATTGAAGCGAAAAACGACAGTCAGTCAAAGTCCGGGATTGATGCCAAAGACGTGGCGAAGTTCCTTTTGGCTCTTGTTGATTTTATCAAGTCCGGCGATAAAAAGGGTGCTTCAACGGAAGATCGGGAAATCAAAAACGGTGACACTCTTTCGGATTTGGCCAAACAGCTTAAAACAACAGTTCAAGAGTTGTTGAAGCTCAATCCGCAGATTACCGATGCCAATAAAATCTTTGCGGGTGACACCATAAAGGTTCCGTCTGCAGCAGACGCAAAGGGCAATAGCGCAGTGGGTTCCTTGGGTGGAAGTGCCACTGCGAGTAACGCTGGCAATAGTGCTCCGGCCAAAAGCAATGTTTTGCCGTTTTCCAAAAGTGATAATAGCCCTGGAAATGCAGCTGAGGCCAAGGATACAACTGCAATTGCAATGAAAATCCTGAAGGACTTTGAAGGCTTTCAGACAGCGCCGACCTGGGATGTCAATGCGCTGCGATTGGGCTATGGGTCTGACACCAAAACCAATGCTGACGGGAGTGTGGAAACCGTCAAACAGAATACGCGTGTTACCCGCGAAGATGCTGACCGCGATCTGGCCCGCCATGTGGAAGCGTTCAAAGCAAAGACGGAAGCCCAGGTTGGCAAGGACAAGTGGCAGGCCCTGCCGTCACAAGCACAAGCAGCCTTGACGTCATTTGCCTATAATTATGGCTCCTTGACAGACGGCGTATTGAAGGCAGCAAAGACCTGCGATACCAATAAAATTGCCAGCGCTGTGGCCGAATGTGCCAGTCACGACAATGGCATTAACAGCAGGCGCCGCAACAGAGAAGCCGAACTGATCCGCAGTTCCGGTAATTTGGCATAGAGTCTCGAAAAACTTAACAGAGCAGAACATAGGAATAAAAAAAGGGTGATTCCTCTAATAGCGGCAGTTGCAGGTGCAGGATATGCGATTGCCAACAAACTGGCACAAAATAAAACAGACAATATTGCGGGAGGATTGGCAGAAGAAGAGCGATATGGCATTGAAATGAAATCTTTTTCAAAGGTGTACTCAAAGGTTTGCGCGGAAAAGGGTAACCTCGACGCACCGGGCGGTCCTGCTAGAGAAGCAAGAGCCAGACATTTCCAGGATTTGCTCGATAACAGGTCAGATTTTTCAAAGATTTTTGATTGGCGAGGAGACTATGAGAAGGTTGCTGCGTCCGTTAAAGCAGACATCAAGCAATTAGCTTTGGACGGTCAGGGAACAAAATTCTTGAGCAAGTTTTCGGCTAAGTTGGGTTATGCAATCTCGATCGGTGAATCACAGAATTCTGGTCGGGTACAAATGCAGGAGCAGCGAGACAACGTAGCAAGTGGACCTAACAAACCTATGTATGCAGACAAGTTGATTACGGAAATCTATCGTTTAACGCAGCGACCCGATCAAATGGGGCAATCCATGACACTGGGGAGTCGAAAGGCATTGATCGCATATTCTGATAGTGTCGCAAAGTACAGCGACGCTAAAATAGGAAACGGGATCAACTTTGCCGCCCAAGGGCGCGGCGTTCTTTTTAACAAGAATTTGGACAAGGTAATTCTCGCTGAGCTTAGCACCCTCAAAGCGGCGGGACGAGGCGAAACCTCCGAGGCCATAGCTTTGAAACAGTTGAGAGAAGCATTTCGGATTTTTAAATCGACATTTGGCAGTAAGAATGTAGATGCATGATGTTTTAGAGAATATGTTGGCAATGGTATTAAAAGCGGGCGTCGCAAAAGAGAAGCTGAGCTGATCCGTAGTTCCGGTTCAAGTAGTGTGGCTTAGAGTGGTGGAGGGTTGATTGAATGTTGATCACTGCTCCGGTTTTTGGGTAGCTTTCGCTCGATTTGAAACGTGTTGTTGAGTCTGAGCAAGGACTGGATTTGCGTCTCGGCCACGCTGGGCTCCAAAAATCCCATGAAGCTAAGGGAAGAAATCGGCGGCATGCCTGTGCTAAGCTCGGAGTGGTGGGTCGCTATTTCAGTTTTTCCGCAATCCACATCTTGATCAGGGACTGACGCGTCACGCCAAGGCGCTGGGCTTCGCGGTCAAGGCCATTCACGACCCAAAGCGGGAAGTCGACGTTGACGCGCTTGGGGGCCGTGTTGATCACCTGTGTTTTGGACAAGTCCATGTAGGACAGGATATCTTCCTGACCGTCGTCAAAAATCTTGTCGAGTTCAGATGCTTTCATAATATTCAATCTCCTTGGACCTTGCGCGCCGCACTGAAATCAACCGGATGGCACCGGCTCGGTGTGTGTAAAATGCGACCCAATATTTTCCCCGCAACACACCAATCGCTGCAAAGCGCTGCTCTTCTTCTGCTGCTCTGGCAGTGAGCAAAATCAATTTACCCCCAGTCCAAAGTTGCTGAGATTCGACAAAGTCAATACCATGCTTG
>CAXTLE010000106.1:0-9101 GCA_964244855.1 uncultured Aestuariivirga sp.
GGCGCTGAAGGCTGTAACCGATGAGGCGGGTTTCAAAACCGCATTTGCTGAATTCGGTGCAGGCTGCAAAGGCTGCCACGAAACTTTCCGCAAGCCAAAGGAATAAGCCATTCCCAAGCTTTTCAGCAAACGTAACCTAACTGGTCTGGCGCTGCTCGCAGCGCTGGGCCTTGGCGCTTTCTGGGTGGTCACAATTCCACGTCCACTCTCAGCCGAAGACTTGCCACAGCATGTGGCAGACATTGCCAATGGCAAGCTACTTTACGACGCTGGTGGTTGCCATTCCTGCCATCTGCCATCGAAAGAATTGACTGATGTCGATTCAGCCTTGCCCGCTGGTGGCACAGCCCTGAAAACACCCGTTGGCGTGCTTTATCCACCCAACATCACGCCCGACCTTGAAACCGGCATTGGCAAATGGACGGATGTTACTTTCGTCAACGCCATGCAAAAAGGCATTAGCCATAACGGCGAACACCTGATCCCCGCTTTTCCATACACGTCTTATGCCCACATGAAACTGGAAGATGTCCTCGACATCAAAGCCTATCTCATGACGCTCACGCCGGTTAAAAACGCCGTGCAGGACCACGACGTTTTCGCCCTGCCCATCATCCGCCGTGGCCTTGGTGCCTGGAAGTTCCTGGGCCTCGACGAAACCAAATCCACCGCCGACGCATCACAAACTGATAGCTGGAACCGCGGCAAATACCTCGTCAACGGCCCTGGCCATTGCAACGAATGTCACACGCCCCGCACGTTGTTCATGTCATCCGACATGTCAAAATATCTGGCAGGCGGCCCACACCCCGAAGGCGAAGGCAAGGTACCATCGCTGATTGATCTCGTCGGACGCGGAAAATACAAAGACGCCGCTGACCTGACACTGGCCTTCCAGAACGGTGAAATGATGGGTTACGAAAGAATGGCCTCAGGTGGAATGGGCAAGGTGCAAACCAACCTGTCAAAACTTCCGGAAGCTGATGTGAAAGCGATTGCGGAATATATCACGAGCTTGAAGTAAGGGGGGGGAGGGACCTCATCACCGCTTCGGGGAGCTTCTCCAGAGGAGAAGCGACTCGTTGGCAGTGCGCCCTGAATGCTGATAGTTTTGGGGAGGTGTTGCAGCGTGTCCTTCCCCTCTGGGGAAGGTGGCCGAAGGCCGGATGAGGCCCCTCGCTCAATCCAGATCCTCGCCAAAATCATCAATGTCATCCAACCACATGGCAATGGCTTCCGTTGCCTCATCCGGATATTCCAGCGTCGGAAAATGTCCGCAGTCCGAAAGCTCCACATAGCTGCCATATTGCACAGCCTCGGCAATCCGCAATCCATCGGTACCCGGCGAAAACTGGTCATGCTCGCCCCACAGACACAAGGTCGGGCATTCAATTTCGTCAAGCCGGTCCCACAGATCAATGCGGTGCGCCAGGGCATCAGACTGCCGCGCCAGCAAATCCAAATCCATATCAGTCGCCATATCGATAAAGGCCTGGCGCGCCGAAAGCCCTAGAGGACCAGGCTCATGCGCGATCATCCGACCCATCTCGGCAATCACCTGAGCCTTTTCGCCACCACGGATACGAGCCGACCGTCTGAGACCTGCCGCTTGATCCGCCACAGGTCCAGCCCCTGCGCCAATAATGCAAAGCGCCTCCACACGATCAGGTGCAGCCAAAGCCACCTCAAGCGCCAGCCGTCCACCCATCGACGTGCCGATAATGGCGAATTCGTCCGGTGCCTGCTCCAGCACCTCGTCAACCATGGTGTCATATCGGTCAGCTGTCGGAACAATAATCTGTATACGGATCGAGTTTTCAAGGTCTTCGATCTGCGGTGCATAGAGACTGGCGTCGCAACCAAAGGCAGGGATCATGACAAGCGTTTTCATCAGACCATCTATTCCGCTACAGACTTGCCTTGGCAAGCACTTCCTTTCATAAAGATGCCACAAAAAGGACCAAGCCCCGATGAAATCCCTCGACGCCAAACTGAAACGCATTACCTCCGGTAAATACAAGCCCGCAGACTTTATCCTTGCTGATGCGAAAGACCCGGAAATGTCGGCTGGCATCTCCTCTCCCGGTCCGAAAGATTTACATGACGAGAGCAAGGGCACCCGCAACGTCGAAACCTTCCGCCAATCCATCGTCGACATCGTAAAGCAGGGCGTCGTCGATATCATGCTGGTCGCCGCCTCTTCCCTCGAAGCTGTTGCCGCCAAGGGCACCTTCAAGAAATCCCACGTCACCCCTGCCATCCGCGCCAATGACGCCACGGATATCTGGCGCGCCCGTGGCTCCAATTACACCAAGGAATTCGCCCGTCCCTTCCGCACCGCGAACTTGCATCACTGCAAAAAATTCTCCGACCTTGGCCTCTATTCCGTCACCTTCAACAACGACCTCAGCGCCGACTACGCCCATCTCGAAGCCTATAATGAATTCCGCGCCGAAGCCTCAAAACTGAAATTCCGCCACTTCCTCGAATTCTTCAATCCGAACGCGCCAAAGAACCTGTCCCCCGAACAAATCCCCGATTTCGTCAACGACAATATTCTCCGCTGTGTGGCCGGCATGACCAAGGCTGATCGTCCGCTTTTCCTCAAAATCCCTTTCAATGGCCGTCGTGCCATGGAAGACCTTGCAGGCTATGACACCGATCTGGTCGTGGGCATTCTCGGCGGTGGCAGCGGCACCACGCGTGACTGTCTGGAACTCATTCACCAGGGCGAAAAATCCGGAGCCCGCGTCGCGCTTTTTGGGCGAAAAATAAAACTGGCTGAAAGCCCGTTGGACTTGCTCTCCCTGTTCCGTCCGGTCATCGAACGCAACATCACACCGGAAGAAGCGGTGAAGCAATACCACGCCACTCTCGCCAAGAAAAAGCTGCGTCCGTTACGCGCGCTGGAAGATGACCAGAAAATCACAGAGTCAGTTCTCGAAGGTTACCGGAAATAATGCGCTCCGGCATCGTCCTTGCGGGGACGATTGTTCTCGACATCATTCACATGATTGATCAATGGCCGGATGAAGAGCAAATCGCCTTCATCCGCGAAACCATTGAAGCCCCTGGCGGTCCCCCTCACAATGCAGCAGCGGGATTGATCAAACTCGGATCAGAATTTCCCATCTCCATGATTTGCGTCGTCGGTGATGATGCAGCAGGTGACACCTTCATTGCGAAAGCTGGCACCCACGGCCTCGACACTGCAAACATAATCCGCGTCACAGGCGGCAGCACTGACGTGACCCATGTCATGACATCGAAGACCACGGGCAAGCGCACCTTCTTTTACCGCCCCGGGGCCAACGGCTCCATCACAGCCGACCAGATGCTGCCCGCAGATGACGCTGCCAAAATCTACTACCTCGGTTCCCCCGGCATTTCGACATCCATGGACGCCACCGACGGCTGGCGATACGCACTTCGCAAAGCCCGCGCCCGCGGCTTTAAGACCGCCATGGAACTCTGCCCTATTCCAGCTGAGCTGCAACGTGCACAGACGTTGCCGTGTCTTCCCTTGCTCGACTACTTCATCATTAATGACAGCGAGGCAGAAATTCTTTCAGGTTTGCCGGTTTGCCAAGATGGGCATTTCAATGAAAGGGGTGCGGCAGCAGCAGCCCGCGCCTTATTGGACAAGGGTGTTGCAGAGCTTGTTGGCATTCACCATCCTGAGGGGGCAGTTGCAGTCACAAAATCTGGTCAAAATGCTTACGCTCCTTCCGTCAATGTGCCGCATAGCGATATCATCGGCACAGTCGGGGCAGGCGATGCATTCTATGCCGGCATGTTGTTTGGCATTCACGAAAACTGGTCGTTGGCAGAGTGCCTCGCCTTGGCCAATGCCAGTGCGGCAACGTCACTTCAATCCCCAACCACATCCGCTTCTATCAGGCCGTGGCGGGAGTGCCTCGCCTATGCAAAAGAAAGTGGACTGCGACAGGCTGTAAATGTCTGATTGAGCCATAAAGGAAGTATGGCGTCCTGGAAGGGATTCGAACCCCTGACCCCCGGTTTAGGAAACCGGTGCTCTATCCTGCTGAGCTACCAAGACGTCTAGGCTTCCTTAAATGTGTTCTGCGTTTGGGTCAAACTGGACCTAGAGGTGGGGGCGGGGATATCGTAATTGTTGCGCACAGGAGAACCGCCCCATGAAAATGACCACGGAAGAAGCCTTTGTCAAAGTGTTGCAGATGCATGGCATTGACAACGCCTTTGGCATTATCGGGTCGGCGTTCATGCCGATTTCCGATATTTTTCCGAAGGCGGGGATTACGTTCTGGGATTGTGCGCATGAAGGCTCCGGCGGCATGATGGCGGATGGGTTCACGCGGGCGTCTGGCAAAATGTCGATGATGATTGCGCAGAATGGTCCGGGCATTACCAATTTCGTGACGGCAGTGAAAACGGCGTACTGGAATCATACGCCGTTGTTGCTTGTCACACCACAGGCGGCGAACCGCACCATCGGGCAGGGTGGATTTCAGGAAGTTGAGCAGATGGCGCTGTTCAAGGACATGGTCGGGTATCAGGAAGAGGTGCGTGACCCCAACCGCGTGGCAGAAGTTTTGAACCGCGTGATTTTGAATGCCAAGCGTTTGTCAGCGCCTGCGCAGATCAATTTCCCGCGCGATTATTTTACGCAAGTCATCGACATTGATTTGCCGGCGATTGTTGAGTTTGAGCGCCCGACGGGTGGTGATGATGCAATTGCGGCGGCGGCAAAGCTATTGTCGGAGGCGAAGTTCCCGGTGATATTAAATGGGGCTGGTGTTGTCATCGGTGGTGCAATCCCTGCGTCGAAGGCGCTGGCTGAACGTCTGGATGCGCCGGTGTGCGTGGGGTATCAGCACAATGATGCGTTCCCGGGGGCGCATCCGCTGTTTGTGGGGCCGCTTGGTTACAATGGTTCGAAGGCTGGCATGGAGTTGATCGCGCAGGCCGACGTGGTGCTGTGTTTGGGCACAAGGCTCAATCCGTTTTCCACATTGCCGGGTTACGGTCTGGACTATTGGCCGAAGACTGCGAAAATCATTCAGGTCGATATCAATCCTAACCGCATTGGCCTGACAAAGAAAGTTGCCGTTGGCATTGTGGGCGATGCGAAGAAAGTTGCTGTTGGCATTTTGGCAAAACTCTCGCCATCGGCTGGTGATGCAGGCCGCGTGGCGCGGAAGGATTTGATTGCCACAACCAAGTCGCGCTGGGCGCAACAGCTCTCGTCGATGGATCACGAGCAGGATGATCCGGGTACATCTTGGAATGAACGGGCACGCGCTGACAAGCCTGAGTGGATGAGCCCGCGCATGGCGTGGCGGGCGATACAAGCGGCGTTGCCACGGAATGCGATTATCTCCTCGGACATCGGCAACAATTGCGCCATTGGCAATGCCTATCCGACATTTGATGAGGGGCGGAAATATCTGGCGCCGGGATTGTTTGGTCCCTGTGGTTATGGTTTGCCTTCGATTGTGGGTGCCAAGATTGGTTGCCCCGATGTGCCGGTTGTGGGATTTGCGGGAGATGGTGCATTCGGGATTGCTGTGACCGAGTTGACGGCGATTGGCCGCAAGGAATGGCCCGCGATTACCATGGTCGTGTTCCGCAATTATCAATGGGGTGCAGAGAAGCGGAATTCAACGTTGTGGTATGATGATAATTTTGTCGGCACGGAATTGGACGAGCAGGTGTCTTATGCGGGCATTGCCAAGGCCTGTGGCCTGCAAGGTGTGGTGGCGCGGACGATGGATGAATTGCGTGATGCTCTGGCGAAAGCTGTCGAGGACCAGATGAAGCATGGCAAGATGACGCTGATTGAAGCGATGATCAATCAGGAACTTGGCGAGCCGTTCCGTAGGGACGCGATGAAGAAGCCGGTTGAGGTGGCAGGGATTTCGAAGGCGGATATGCGTACGCAGTCGTATTAAAGTTGTCGTTGAAACGGTTCTAAAGCAAGTCCCGGCACACGGTTGAATTCACGCGTGTTGTTGGTCATGAGCGTTAAACCATGGGTCAAGGCAGTGGCAGCTATCAAAATATCATAAGCACCGATCATCTGACCTTGCGATTTCAACTGATTCTTGATTGGTCCAGCGACCCGCGCGGTACCAGTGTCAAAAGGCAGAACCGCGATATGCGCAACGAAACTCTCGATGAGCTCCATGCGTTGTTCGGGCATGGTATAATTTCCCACACCTGCATAAAGTTCAAACAACGAAACGTCCGAAATAGCGACATTGCCTTGCAATTGATGAAGTCTGGCTGCCAGCTGGGGAGCACGCGACTTCAATGCATAAATACAAATATCCGTATCCATCAAATGGGTGAGCAAAATCAAAATTCCCGCTCTTGTGGTGGCGGCTGGTCACGTTCTTTCATGAAGTCGTCGTCCATGCGTGGGCCGTTGAAAAACTCTTCCCAACTGCCGACCGTAGCCACAGGCACAATCAACAATCCATTGCCTTGTTGAATGATGTTCACTTTTTTTACAAAATCCGGGAATGCCATAGCCTTTGGGATGCGCACGGCCTGGGTCTTGTTGGTTTTGAAGACAGTCGACTGGATCATGACTGGCGTATACACCATCGGTGTATACATTGCAATCATTTGCAATAATCCACTGCAAGACGTCTGTTCTTTTCGGTGCACATCGCTATTGCCGTAGCATTCTTTCTGAATGGAGTACGTCTCACATGCAATTTTCACTGAACCACATGGTGGCACCGAAGCTTGGGTATAACGCATTTTTTGACCTGGCCTTGCGGCTGGGTGTGACTGCTGTGGAAATCCGCAATGATATTCCAACGGCTCTGATGGGCAACAAGGCCGCCAAGTCGATTGCGGCACTCGCCAAAGGCAAGGGCATTACCATCATCAATGTGAATGCTCTTCAACGCTGGAACCAGTGGTCGAAGGCCAAGGCTGATGAAGCTAAAAAGCTGGCGGAATATACGGCTCTCACGGGGGCGAAGAATTTGATTCTGGTTCCGACCAATGACAAGAAATTCCGTCCGTCTACGGACGAACGTCTGGATGGAATACGTGAGGCGCTGACAGGTTTGAAGTCGATACTCAAAGACCACGGTCTGGTGGGTTGTGTGGAGCCACTGGGCTTTGTGGAGTGTTCCCTGCGGCTGAAGGGCGAGGCTCTTGCGGCCATTGATGATGTGGGTGGGGCCAAGCGATTCAAGGTAACGCATGACACGTTCCACCATTTTGTTGCTGGCGAAAAAGATGTTTTTGGCTCACGCACCGGCTTGATTCATGTGTCCGGTGTGACCGACAGGAAACATTCGGCAGCAACAATGCGTGACCCGGAGCGGGTGCTGGTTGATGCTGATGATATGATTGACAATAGTGGTCAGGTGCGTGCGCTGATGGCTGATGGATATAAAGGCTATGTGTCGTTCGAACCATTTTCGGCGGACGTGCACAAGTCCAAGCAGATTGCGCGGGATTTGGCGCGGAGCATGGATTATCTGGAAGCTTGAATAGAAAGGGGACAGTTTACTTCGAGAGTAAACTAGTAAACTGTCCCCGATCGAACTCGAATAATGCGTTACGCGGCTTCGTCTGCCGTATCGTCGTCGACTTTCTCGGCTGCGGCGGCCGCACCGCGCTTGGCGTTCCTTGCCAGGAAGTCTTCCAGTTCCTTGATGCACTGGTCTTCGTCCACCTTGCGCACAGCTGCCAATTCACGGGCAAATCGGGCGAGGGCTTGTTCGAAGAGCTGGCGTTCGGAATAGGACTGTTCCGGCTGACGGTCTGAGCGGTAGAGATCGCGAATTACTTCCGATACGGCAATCATGTCGCCGGAGTTGATCTTTGCGTCATATTCCTGGGCGCGGCGTGACCACATGGTACGCTTGATGCGAGCGCGGCCACGGATGACCTTCATGGCCTGTTCAATCAGTGTACGGTCAGCCAAATGGCGCATGCCTTTTTGTTCGGCACGGTTGGTTGGCACCTTGAGGCGCAGCTTTTCTTTTTCGAAGTCCACAATGTAGAGTTCAAGCTTGATACCTGCGATTTCCTGCTCTTCCACATTGGTGATCTTGCCAACGCCGTGGGCGGGATAAACAACCAATTCGCCGATCTTGAAGGATGGCTTTTTGGCAGCGGTTGGTGCTGCCGCTTTTGCTGCAGCTGGCTTTGGAGCAACCGGAGCTGCGGCCTTAGGGGCGGCAACTGGCGCAACCGGAGCTGGTTTGGTTGTGGCCGCAACATGCTTGGCTGAAGAAATGGCTTTTGCCGGTGGCGCGACTGGCTTTGCCTTGACGGCGACTGGAGCTGGCTTTTTGGCGGCAACTTTAGCGGCAGGCTTTGCAGGAGGCTTGGCTTTCACGGCGGCTTTTACAGGCGCTTTTGCGACTGGCTTTGCTGCGGGCTTCTTTGCTGTTGTTTTTGCGGTGACCATTTTATGCCTTACCCTTTTTTTCAATGGCTTGCCAGCTTGAGCGGCAAACGTCCTGGTGTTTAGGGGCAAAAGCGCGCAAAAAAACCGAGCCGCTAAGCCCGGACGCACTCAAAAACCCCATTTCTGCTTACTTGGGGAGACCCTATCACATTTTTAAGGAAAATTAAAGGAAAAGCCGTCCGTACACGGTGCAATGGCGCTATGTGTGCATAAAGATGGTTAATGGTGGTCAGTCACCCTCGCCCGGATTGGGTGAAAACATTGCCAATTTACCCGGTTTGCCGTCTTGTTCCTTTGCACCTTCCGGCGCGTCACGCTTAATGGTGATGTTTGGCCATTTGGGCGCGTATTCGGTGTTGAGCTTGAGCCAGCTCTCCAAGCCCGGTTCCGTGTCGGGCTTGATGGCGTCGGCGGGGCATTCGGGTTCGCAGACGCCGCAGTCGATGCATTCGTCCGGATGAATGACCAGCATGTTTTCGCCTTCGTAGAAACAATCGACCGGACAAACTTCAACGCAGTCCATATACTTGCACTTGATGCAGTTCTCGGTGACGATATAGGTCATGTCAGATCAATCCACTCAGGTATTATGGGGGCTTCCTAGCAGAGGGCTTTGCCGGTTGCATCAGCTTTTTCGACACAGGTCAGGTCTTGGTAAAGCTGGCGCGCATCGGAGGCC
>CAXTLE010000107.1:0-9065 GCA_964244855.1 uncultured Aestuariivirga sp.
AGATTTTGAAGCGGGTGGAGAAATCGGGGCAGAAGCAGGTTCTGTTTGAGACCGGCTACGGGCCATCGGGTCTGCCGCATATAGGCACTTTTGGCGAAGTGGCGCGCACCACCATGGTGCGCAAGGCGTTTTCGATTTTGTCGGACTTGCCCACGCGCCTCCTGTGCTTCTCCGATGACATGGACGGCATGCGCAAGATTCCGGAAAATGTGCCGGATCGTTCATTCCTTGAACCACATCTGCACAAACCCTTGACCTCGGTGCCGGACCCATACGGTGGCGAATATGAAAGCTATGGCCATCACAACAACGCCATGCTGCGGCGCTTCCTCGACACCTTCAAGTTCGACTATGAATTTGCTTCGGCCACTGACTACTACAAGTCAGGCCGCTTTGATGACATGCTCATCCGCGCACTCGAAAAATATGACGACATCATGGGTGTGATGTTGCCGACGCTGGGTGAAGAACGCCAGGCCACCTATTCGCCTTTCCTGCCGATATCGCCGATTTCAGGCCGTGTGCTCTACGTGCCGATGAAAGCTGTCGACGCCAAAAAAGGCACCATCACCTTTGCCGATGAAGATGGCACCCATATCACCATTGACGTGCGCGGCGGGCGCACCAAGCTGCAATGGAAACCTGACTTCGGCATGCGCTGGGCCGCCCTTGATGTGGACTTTGAAATGTTTGGCAAGGACCACCAGACCAATGCGCCTGTCTATGATGCGATCAGCGTCATTCTCGGGGCGAAGGCGCCGGAACATTATGTCTATGAGCTTTTCCTCGACGACAAGGGCCAGAAGATTTCAAAGTCAAAAGGCAATGGCCTGACCATTGATGAATGGTTGACCTATGCTGATCCAAATTCACTCGCGCAGTTCATGTATAACAAGCCGCGTGAAGCCAAGCGCTTGTATTTCGACGTGATCCCCCGCGCTGTTGATGAATACGCGCAGCAGCTCGCGGCCTTCCCCAAGCAAACCGAGGCCAAGGATCAATTGATGAATCCGGTCTGGCACATTCACGCGGGTAATCCGCCAGCGCCCGAAACAGGTGGTGTGAGTTTCTCACTGCTGCTGAACCTTGCAGCGGTTGCAAACACCGAAGACAAGACCGTAATGTGGGCCTTCCTGCAACGTTACATGCCAACGATGAGCCCCGCGACCCATCCGCGCCTGGATTCGCTTGTTGACTACGCCATCCGCTACTATCAAGACTTCGTAAAGCCTGCGAAAACCTATCGCGCTGCCGATGAAGTAGAAGCGAAAGCGTTGACCGAACTCGTGGCTGCATTCGGCACCCTGCCGGAAGGTTCCACCGCCGAAGAAATCCAAAAGGTCGTCTACGATATCGGTCGACGCGAGCCTTGGACCACCACGCAGAAAGACGGTTCAGTCGGCGTGGCGCAGAGTTGGTTCAACATGCTGTACCAAGTGCTGCTGGGTGAAGAACGTGGACCACGGTTTGGATCATTTACGGCGCTCTATGGAATTGCGAATACGCAGGCGCTGATTGCCAAGGCGCTCAGGGGTGAGTTGGTTAAGGCTGTGTGATGCTATCGCCATCTCGCCGCAGCCTTTACCCCGCCATCGAACCTTTCGCGCGGGGGCGGTTGCAGGTTTCTGAATTGCACGAAATTTATTTCGAGCGATGTGGCAATCCCAAGGGCAAACCAGTTGTCGTGCTGCATGGCGGCCCCGGTGGCGGGTCTTCGCCGACGTTGCGGCGGTTTCATGATCCGGCTGTCTATCACATCATTTTGTTTGACCAGCGCGGATGTGGTAACTCAACGCCGCATGCCTGTTTGGCGGATAACACGACGTGGCATTTGGTTGCGGATATGGAGTTGTTGCGCGAGCATCTCGACATCGAGACATGGCAAGTTTTTGGTGGGTCATGGGGTTCAACACTGGCGTTGGCTTATGGACAGTCTTATGCTGATCGCGTCTCGGAATTTGTACTGCGAGGGATTTTCGCCATTCGAGAATCGGAAGTGCGTTGGCTCTACCAACATGGTGCCAGTGCATTATTTCCGGAGGCATTTGAGAATTTCAAAAATCTCATTCCGGAAAATGAACAGTATGATTTGGTGTCGGCATACCACTGCAAACTTAATGACCCTGATGAGCATGTGCGTCTGACTCATGCGCGAGCGTGGAGTCAGTGGGAGGGTTCCTGTCTGTCATTGCTTCCGGACCTTCAACGCGTTGAGAGTTTTGGTGCGGATAAATTTGCGACGGCCTTTGCCGCCATTGAGTGCCACTACTTCATCAACAAGGGTTTCATGGACTATGATGGTGCATTGCTTGATGGAGTGGAGCAAATCAATCACTTGCCCTGCACGATTGTGCAGGGGCGCTATGATGTGGTGACTCCGGCTGCAACTGCTTTTGAGTTGTCGAAACGATGGCCCGGCGCAGAACTGTTTGTGATTCCCGATGCTGGTCATACAGCCATGGAGCCGGGCTCGATTGACGCACTGGTGCGGGCTACTGAAAAATATTCTTTCGACTGATTAAAATACAGGCAGCTATGTTGCACTGCGTGAAGTCACTCAAATGTCTCACCTGTTTACCACCATCAATAACTTAGGGTGTCATGTCGCCGCAATATCGCCTTGAAATGGTCAAGCCATGGCCTTTCCACGGTGACTTTCCTGCCCCGATTGGCTGGCACTTTTTACTCAGTTTCAGCGGGGGATAAACGCAGAAAGCGCGGCGGAAGTAAATGATTCCATTGCACTTTTCGACTATCTTCAGCGCCATGAATTGATCCGCTTTGGGCTCTTGTCGCCGTCCCGAGCTCCAAGCGGATCATATGGGCCCGTTCTGACCGGTTGCGGTTGGAGCGGGCCTTTTCATTTGAAACAAGCGCTAGGAACAAAACACGAATATGTTATGCTGCACGCATGACCCTTGATTCCACACTGTTCACCCTTGGTGGCCATGCCTTCACTTTGTTTGAAATCGCTGCTGCAATTGCATTACTGGTTTTGCTTTTGTTGATTGTCGCTGTGGTGATGGTTTGGCGTGGCTCGCATGGACGATTGCAGGAACAGTTGGACGCACAGCGCCGCACGGCTGATCTGGAATTGCGATTGGCGGAACTGTCAGGCTCGCTGCAAAGTTTCGCCTCGCAGGCGCAAGGCAATACGGTGCATTTGCAGCGTACGCTGGATGAACGTCTGGATGCTGTGGGACAGCGTGTTGGTGTTGGCTTGCATGAGCAGGCAGAGCGCACGGCGCTGTCGCTGGGGCAGTTGAACGAACGCTTGGCGGTGATTGATGCGGCGCAGAAGAATATTACTTCTCTCTCAACTGAAATGGTGAGCCTCAAGGACATTCTGAACAACAAGCAATCACGCGGTGCCTTTGGCCAAGGCCGCATGGAGGCGATCATCAAGGATGGTCTTCATTCTTCGTCGTTTGAATTTCAGGCGACGCTCAGCAACGGCACGCGGCCAGACTGTGTGATCATTTTACCAGACTCATCCCTGCGTTTGGTGATCGACGCGAAGTTTCCGCTGGAGTCATATTCAGCCATCAAGGCGGCGGAAGATGACGGCACACGCAAGGCGGCAGAAGTGCGTTTGCGCGGCGACATGGCGAAACACGTGAAAGATATTTCGGAAAAATATCTGCTGTCTGGCGAAACCCACGAAACAGCAATCATGTTTGTGCCGTCTGAATCGATTTATGCCGAAATTCATGAGGGCTATGATGACATTGTGCAGAAGGCGCACCGGGCGCGGGTTATTTTGGCCTCGCCCAATGTGTTGATGCTGCTGGTGCAAACCATGCAGGCAATTTTCAAGGATGTGACGATGCGGGACCAAGCCCACATCATCAAGGCCGAAGTTGGAAAACTGATGGAAGATGTTGGACGCCTCAAGGAACGCGCATCAGATTTGCGCCGTCATTTTGATATGGCCAATACTGATCTCGAGAAGCTTGGGGCCTCCACTGACAAGATCATCAAGCGTGGCACCCGCATTGAAAGTCTGGATCTTGAAGACGCGCCAAAGGGCGAAGCACTGGAAGCGCCCCGCCCAAGATTGGTGAATTCGAACTGAGTTATTTACTGATGAAGACCTGATCGGCAATTGCAGTTTTCACCGCTTCGAATGCGGAGGACAAACCTTTTGGATCATTGACGACAAAAAAGTCCCGCTTTGGATCGGTTGCGCAATTTTGTAAACGCTTGCGGGTGTCGGAGTCGTCTAAGTCAAATGCCATGCTCATGATTGTGATGCCGTCGGCTTTCGCATTCTCACAAAGTGTTGCCAGATTTTTTTCACCCTCTTCTGGCGTACGAATGCCATCTTTGCCGAATGCACCGGCTGTTTGCATTCCATCGGTTAAAAGCACGATGAACTTCTTGGTATTCTTGTCTTCATATTTTACACCACTCGTAAATGGCGCGTTGGGAGAGAGCATGTGATAGCCAAACTCTACGCCCAAGGCGATGTGTGTATAGCCATAGGGCGTCATCGCATCCAGTTGGCTGGTCACCGAACTAAAATTGTCAGTGAGGTCCGCTATTTTCAGCTTGTGATTTGTAAAGCCCTTGCAGGTGTAGTTCAGTTGGTCCGCGTCATCATAAAGCGGTTGGTTCCATTTGGTTTCTGGAACAAGCGTTGGAGTCGACGTCGAAACATTATATGGATATTGACGATCCTGCGTACAACCAGTCCAGGTCCCTTTGCCATCCAGCACAAAAGAACCAGGCAAAGTGGTTTGTACAAGATTGGAAAACGGTACCAAGCCAAATTTTACTTTGTCTGCGTCCGACCTGGCAAGATCATCAACAAGCTTCTTCGCGGCTTCGCGCATCGATACATATTTTGTTTTACCGCCGACTGGGTCGCCCATGGAACCAGAGTAATCCAGCACCATTACAATCTCGGCTTTTTTGTCTTGAAGAATGCCGACTTCGGCGCGGCTTGTTCCATCCATCGCATTGATGCCCGCAATTTTCATCAAAGCGGTTGGCATTTTGACTTTGACTTCTGAGACGAACTTGTCTTTGACGACTTTGAACTCCGGGTCAGCGCTTATGCCTGCTGCAGCGCCAGCGGCGATGTTGTTTTTAAATGAAAGCATGGCAATCTCGATGCGTTTGGCATCTGTCACTTTTTTGGCTGCTGCACCGGAGAGTGTTGCAGCATCGAGCGCTGATTGGGCGTGGGTTTGCGCGGCGTTGAAGCGCACAAAATCAATGGCGGCGCCGACTGCGAGCAACATGGGAATAGTCGTCAATGCGGCCATGACGGCGATTGTGCCGTTCTGGTCGGCTTTAAAGCGCATCAAATGCTTGGTGAGTGTCAGCGTGCGGCTCATGGGGTTCTCCTGTTTCATTCCGGCACAAGGGCCGAGGTGTTGAAACCAGAGGAGCAAGCGGCATGACGTTTTGGTCCATCAGAAACGGACGATGCGGAAGCTGGTTATTGAAGTCTTAACGGCCTGTATCAGAACGGACGGCGGGCCCTGATGGCTTGCGTTAGCGTGCCTTCATCCAGATAGTCCAACTCGCCGCCCACGGGCACACCATGGGCGAGACGTGAGGTGGTGAGGCCGCGTTCTTTCAAGCGTTCGGTAATGTAGTGTGCCGTGGTCTGGCCTTCGACGGTGGCATTGGTTGCGAGAACAACTTCTTTCACCACGCCGTCGCTGGCGCGGTCAATCAACTGGCCAATTGACAAGTCTTCAGGCGTCACGCCGCCCAATGCTGAAAGCGTGCCACCGAGCACGTGATAGAGACCACCCCAGGCATTGGCACGTTCAAGGGCCCAGACGTCGCCCACTTCCTCGACCACGCAAATCAGACTGCGGTCACGGCGCGGATCAATGCAAACGGAACACGGGTTCAGCGTATCCACATTGCCGCAGTCATCGCACACCGCAACTTTGTCTTGGGCTTCCGCAAGCGCTAGCGTGAGAGGTGCCAAAAGTCTTTCGCGGTTTTTAACCAGATGCAGAACGGCGCGTCTGGCCGAACGCGGTCCAAGCCCCGGCAAGCGCGCGAGGAGCTGGATGAGCTTTTCAATTTCGGGGCCGGCCTGGCGCTTCATGCTAAAACGGCAGTTTCATTCCGGGTGGCAGTGGCAGGCCGCCGGTGATTGATTTCATTTCGTCTGCGGCTGTGGCTTCGACCTTGCCCTTGGCGTCGGCATGGGCAGCGACCAACAGGTCTTCGAGGATTTCGCGTTCCTCGGCCTTCATCAAGGATGGATCAATTGCCACGGATTGCAATGCGCCTTTGCCATTCATCGTCACCTTCACAAGGCCACCACCGGACTGACCTGTGATGACCAGGCTTTCCAGTTTGGTTTGCATGTCGCCCATTTTACTTTGCATGGATGAGACTTGTTTCATGATGTCAGCGAGATTCTTCATCAGCGTCTTCCGTAGGTTGTTCGATTGCGGTGAAAGTGTCGGGGTCGCGGACTTTGACGATCTCGGCACCGGGAAAGGTTTTCAAAATGGCCTGCACATCCGGCAGTTCACGCACTTCGCGTTCGGCGGTTTGTCTGGCTTCTTTTTTCAAACTGGCGAGGGTGGCAGCGCCGCCAGCCTTTGACAACAGCACCATGAAGCGGCGACCTGTCCAGGCTTCAAGCTTGCGGCTCAATTCATTGGTAAGGGAGGCAGGTGCGCCCGGTTCCAGCGCCAGTTCGATTTTGCCGTCGGAGACCGAGATCGGGCGCACGTAACGTTCAAGTTCGGACTTTAACTTCACATCGCGCTTCTCATTCGCCAAGGCGACGATTTGTTCGAAGCTCGTCATCACCGTTGTTGGCGCTGTGGTTTCGATGCGAGGCGGCTCAGCAGGTTTCAAAGCTAGCGCTTGGCCAGCAGATGGGCCGTTGGAATAATCCGTCCGCTGATTATCACGGCGAATGGCTGCAGGTGCTGCTGGTGCGGCTTGATGATCTTTCACAAGTTTCGCCAGATCATCACCCGTCGGCAATTCCGCTGCATGACACAAGCGGATCAACACCATCTCTGCCGCCTGCTCGGGCCTTGCAGCCGTTGCTGTTTCAGAAATGCCCTTCAACAACATTTGCCAGGCGCGGGCCAGATGTGGCACGGTCAAGGTGTTGGCGAATTCGGAGCCGCGTTGTTTTTCGATTCCTGTGCGTGCGCCATCTTGCTGCGCCGAATTCGGCACAATCTTGTTGCGGGTTACCCAATGGGTGAAATCGGCCAAATCAGTCAGAATGGTTTGCGGGTCTCCACCGCCATCATATTGCGCTGCAAATTCTGAAAGCGCTTTCTGCGTGTCGCCCTTCATGACGGCCTCGAAGAGTTCAATGACGCGGGTGCGGTCCATGACGCCGAGCATCGACAATACATCGGCAGTTTTCACGGTTCCATCACCATAGGCAATGGCTTGGTCGAGCAGCGACAAACCATCGCGCACGGAACCTTCGGCAGCGCGGGCGATCATGCGCAACGCTTCTTCGTCGGCGTCAGCATTTTCAAGTTTGGCAATGCGGCCATAATGCTCGGTCAGCATACCAGCATCCAAGCGCTTCAAATCAAAACGCTGGCAGCGCGAAAGAATGGTAACGGGCACCTTGCGGATTTCGGTGGTGGCGAAAATGAATTTCACATGGGGCGGCGGCTCTTCGAGTGTTTTCAACAAGGCATTGAAAGCGCTCTTCGACAGCATGTGCACTTCGTCGATGATATAAACCTTGGTGCGCACTTCAAGCGGCGCATAGCGCACGGAGTCGATGATCTCGCGCATGTTGTCGACGCCGGTGTTGGAGGCGGCGTCCATCTCGATCACGTCCATGTGGCGCGATTCCAGGATCGCCTCACACTGCGGTGTGATTTCGGGCATGTCGATGGTGGGGCCTGTGGGATAGTTCAGGGCACGGGCAATGAGGCGGGCTGTGGTGGTCTTGCCAACGCCACGCACGCCGGTCAGCATATAGGCCTGGGCAATGCGGCCCGTGGCAAAGGCATTGGTCAGGGTGCGCACCAGCGCCTTCTGGCCGATCAGGTCAGCAAAGGTCTTGGGGCGGTATTTGCGGGCCAGAACGCGGTAGCCCGCCGGGTTCTGAAGGGTGGCCTGATCAGACATGGACATGGTCATAGCGCAAGGCCAAAGGCCAAGGCGAGAAGTAAAGTACGGCTGTGGGGAAGTGGAAGGCCGGCAACAACCCGCTAAAATCTCGTTGGGGCTGCTACCTTCCGGTCCTGACCCGGTTGGCGAGCATAACGCCTGCGCCAACCTTCCGACGCGCTATATGGTGGTTTTGGGCCGGAAAGGCAAGAGACGGATCAGGGGCGGTTGACCAAGCCAGAACGCTACACTATTTCAGCCCCATGTCAGTCAAAACCATCATCACCCTGCCGGACGAGAAGATCCTGCGTCAGACGTCAATGCCCATCAAAACTGTGGATGATGAGGCGCGTGCCTTGTTCGACGACATGCTGGAAACCATGTATGATGCGCCGGGTATTGGCATTGCCGCCATCCAGATTGGCATGCCGCGCCGGGCTGTGGTGATTGATCTCAGCAAAGAGGGCGAGGAGAAGAAGCCGTTGTTCCTGGCCAATCCGGAAGTCGTTTGGTCGTCGGAAGCGCTTGGTGACTATGAGGAAGGTTGTCTTTCCATTCCCGAATTTTATGAAATGGTAGAGCGGCCCAAGGAAGTGAAAGTGCGCTACCTCGACCGGATGGGCGAGGCGCAGGAGATTTTGGCCAGTGGTTTGCTGGCGACGTGTTTGCAGCACGAGATTGATCATCTCAACGGGGTGTTGTTCATCGACTATATCTCCAAACTGAAACGCGACCGCGTCGTCAAGAAATTCCAGAAGGCCCAGAAACTGGGTAAGCTGTGATGGCGGGTAGGACCCCCCTCCTCCATTTTGGCAGAGCGACCACATATGGCACCAAAGAGGCCTCATCAGCCCTTCGGGCAGCTTCTCCAGAGGAGAAGCGACTCGTTGATAGACCGCCCCTGATGTTGATGAGCTATGGAGGTTTGGCGGCAAGTCGCTTCTCCTCTGGAGAAGCTGCCCGAAGGGTTCCGCAATCGAAGGCGATTG
>CAXTLE010000108.1:0-9022 GCA_964244855.1 uncultured Aestuariivirga sp.
TTCCACCAGTCGCTTCTCCTCTGGAGAAGCTGCCCGAAGGGCTGATGAGGTCCTTTCCTCACCCCCGCCACGCCGCCACATCATATGCTTCCAATACCGCACCGCCCAAGAGATAATCCTTCGACCCATCAAGCACGAAACTGTCCGGCCCGTAATTAAAAGCAAACGTCACATCACCCCGTGTCCGCATACGAATATGCGGTGGCAATTCCGTCCGTTGCAGCTCGGCACTTGCGCAAACTTTTACAATGACAGCGTTGAGCAGGGCTTCATCCGGCCAGCACGCGAGATAGTGCCGCTTGTCTTTCACCATCAATGCCGGAGCACCATTTTCAAACCGCGCCAACACGTCAGCCGATGTCTCAACATGCTCCATCCATTTTTCAGCACGCCCTGCAACTTCACCCGCAACAGCAACCGTCAACGAAGGGCGCATCGAGGACACTTCAACCACACGTACTCCCAACAATTCTGCGAGTGGGCCAGGAGGCAAGTTTTGCGGGATGGAGACGTGCCGCGTCTTCGATCCCGTGCGTGGCCCAAACAACATCACGGCACCACAATCCTTGAACGCCTTCTCGGCAGCTTCATTGATGTGCGGCATCGTCGGTACCAACACGAGTTTAAAGGCTTCAAGCGAAGCACCCGGACGCACAAAATCCACATCCAGCCCGCCACGCCTGATGGCTTCATACCAGCGGAATACCAACTGGTGGTACTGGAAGTCTTTTCCCTGCGGCTGGATATGCGTGATCCAATGCGCTTCATAATCATAGATGATCGCGACTGGTGCCTTGCCCGCAGCAGGCAACGCACCAATACGCGCAATCTCTTCGCCACATTGCTTGGCCTCCAGACCACCGGGCGACCATTCATGTTGGCCAGGCAGATTGAGCCCCGCATGCATTTGCTCCTGCGCCGACAAAGCCTGCCGCCAGCGGAAATAACTCACCACTTCAGCTCCGTGCGCCAAGGCTTCCCATGTCCACAGCCGCACCATGCCGGGTTTCGGAATCGGATTCCACGGTGCCCAGTTCACCGGCCCCGGCTGCTGTTCCATCACCCACCAGCGGCCCTTGCCCACAGCGCGGTAAAGATCATGGTGATAAGGCGCAATGTCCGGGTGCGATGTGTCAGTCCAACGGGCTTTCTCTTCTTCTGTCGGTAAAAACTGTTCGGCAAAGCCGATAGGGTATGAATCCCATGTCGCCAGATCCAGATTGTCGCCCACATCCCAGTGGTCAAATTCGTTGAAGAACCCCATGAAATTGTGGGTGACAAAACGACCAGGAGAGTGCTTGCGGATGATATCGCATTGCATCTTGTCGTAACCCGTGACCTGCGACGACTGAAATCGCCAGAAATCCAGCTTCGCCGCCGGATTGCTTTCAGTCACTGTCAAGTTGGGCAGGCTGATCTGTTCGAAATCTGTCAGCTCCATCGACCAGAACATATTGCCCCAGGCCTCGTTCAGTTGATCCGTAGACTGATAGTTCCGACGTAGCCAACCCTTGAACGCCTTCAAATCCTCCGGTCCCCACGACAACACCGTCATGTGGCAACCATATTCATTGTCAGTCTGCCAGCCCTCAAGCCCACGATGCTGGCCATAGCGTTTGGCCAACGCTTCAACAATCACAGCCGATTCCCGCCAATAGGTTTCCGACGAAAACGAATAATGCCGTCGCGAGCCAAAGCCGCGCGGCCTGCCATCAATATCAACAGGCGCAATATCCGGATGCTCATCCATCAGCCATTTGGGAGGCGTCGCCGTCGGTGTTCCCAAAACAACCTTGAGCCCGGCATCGGCCAGAACATCCATGGCCCGGTCGAGCCAACCCCACGTGTACACGCCACGCAAAGGCTCCATCCGCGCCCATGCAAACTCACCAATCCGCACATGCCGTACGCCAATCTCGTACATGCGCTTTGCATCTCGCGCCCACCACGCCTCAGGCCAATGTTCCGGATAATAGCAAACGCCAAGCATATTCCGCCCTCAAATCATAAAGTGTTGAAACTGTCATACAAATCATGTGAAGCCCAGTCTATGGACCAGATTGCAAATTGGCGGATAATCCATAGATTGCGCCTGATGAAAACAGCTTTCACAGCAAATCAACTCGAAGCCTTGGCCGCAGCCAATCCTTTTGCCACTTTGGTCCTCTCGGAAGCGGGCGAGGTTTTGGCAGCCAATTCTTTGGCTGAAAGACTGTTTGGCGCCGCGCTGATATCTCGAAATCTGACAATGGTCATCCGCTCGCCGGATGTCATCACCGCCTTTGAGCGGGTATCCAGCACTTTGGAACCCGAGACGGCCCGAAGTTATTCCCGGGGACTGACGCAGCAGATTGTGGATGTGCATATCTCGGCATTGGGAACGCGCGAGAGCGGTGAACGACTTTTTCTTGCGACCTGTCAGGATGTGACACGCGAAGAAAATATTGAACGCATGCGATCAGATTTTGTGGCCAATGCCAGTCACGAATTACGAACACCACTGACCACGCTTTCGGGCTTCATCGAAACCATGCAAGGTGCTGCCAGGACCGATGAGAAGGCGCGGGCAGAGTTTCTGAAGGTGATGAAAACCCAGGCTGAACGCATGAGCCGATTGATTGATGATCTGCTTTCGCTAAGTCGCATTGAACTCGATGAACACGTGGCCCCGCAAAATATCAGCGATTTGTCGTCCATTGCAAATCAGGTTCGAGCGTTGTTGAAACCGATGGCAGATGCAGCAGGTTCCACTTTGATTGTTGATTTGCCCGACACGTTGTTAGTGACAGGAGACGCCGAACAGTTGACACAGGTCGTTCACAACCTCGTAGAAAATGCTCTGAAATATGCAGGCGATGGCAAGCGGGTTCGAGTCAGCGGCGGTATTGGCGATCGCGATATCCTGCTCTCAGTCGAAGACAACGGCCCCGGTATTGCAGCCCACCACGTACCGCGTTTGACTGAACGATTTTACCGCGTGAATGCGAAGGACAGTCGTACCAGAGGAGGCACCGGGTTGGGCCTCGCCATTTGCAAACATATTCTCAACCGTCACCGCGGCAAATTATTGATCGAGTCTGAGCTGGGCCGTGGAAGCAGCTTCACAATTCACCTGCCATTTCCAAAAACATAATATATTCAGTAGTTTGAATCGTCATAAAATTGATTTATAATCGTCGCATAACGGTCGCCAAGGAGCACTAGATGCTCTACACGTTCGCAAAACCGGAGACAGAAAATGAAAAAATTGTTCCTCACCGCCAGCCTGCTGGCACTCGTCGTCACCCCGGCTTTTGCTGCCCGTGATCAAATCCGCATCGTCGGCTCATCAACGGTTTATCCTTTCACAACAACTGTTGCAGAAGCCTTTGGCAAAATTTCGGGCAAGACCCCCGTTGTTGAATCAACGGGCACTGGCGGCGGCGTGAAGTTGTTTTGCGCTGGAGTGGGCGAAGATACACCAGACTTCGTCAATGCCTCGCGCCCTATGAAAAAAGCTGAATTTGAAGATTGCGCCAAGAACGGCGTCACCGACATCATTGAGATCAAGGTTGGCTTCGACGGACTTTCACTTGCGCACGCCAAGGAAGCCAAGGATTTTGCTTTGACCAAACAGCAGATTTTCCAGGCTCTGGCCAAGGAAATTCCTGACAAGGACGGCAAGCTGGTGGCCAATCCCAACAAAATGTGGAGCGACATTGATCCATCTTTGCCAGCCACCAAGATCGAAGTGCTGGGCCCGCCACCCACATCCGGCACCCGTGACAGCTTTGCTGAGCTCGTGCTCGAAAAGGGCGCTGAAAAATACGAAAGCCTCGCAGCTTTGAAGAAAGACGATGCCAAGGCATTTGAAAAAGTCTGGAAGGCCATTCGTGAAGACGGAGCCTATGTTGAAGCTGGCGAAAACGACAATCTCATCGTGCAAAAGCTGCAAGCCAATGCTGATGCTGTGGGCATCTTCGGTTATTCTTTCCTTGAAGAAAACGCCAAGGTCGTAAAGGGCATTGCGGTCGAAGGCAAAGAACCAAGCTATGAAGCCATCGCAGACGGTTCGTACAAGGTCTCGCGCCCGCTGTTCATTTACGGCAAAAAGCAGCACGTCGACGTGATACCCGGCATGAGGGAATTCATTGCTGAATACGTGTCTGACAAGGCCTTGGGCGCAGATGGTTATCTCGGTGCCAAAGGCTTGGTCACTTTGCCAGCCGATGAACTCGAAAAGGTTCGCGCCCAGGCGACAGAACTCAAAGTGCTTTCGGCTGATGGCCTGAAGTAAATTTGGTGGCGGGGGAGGGTCCTCGGATGTACAGGTCCTCCCTCGCATTGTTCCTCAAACACGGTGACATGATTTGATCTATTGGTCCCTTCTCGCAATCCTCGCCGTCAGCATCGCGGCTTATTTTGTCGCGACGCAACGAGCCTCGTCTTTGCGCGCTGCGGGTTCAGATTATTTTCATTCGTTGCCAGGCTATCATGGTTTGCTTTCCAGTCTCGTCGCATTGCTAGCGGGCCTCGCATCTCTGATTGTCTTGCGCCAGTTCAAGTTTGATGCAGCCTGGATTTTAGTTCTCGGCTCAACGGTCACTTCGCTGTTTGCAGCATCGATACCATTTTCCAAAATTGCCACAAAGTTTCAGGCCCGTCCTGCCTTTGAAGTTATTGTGAAAGCACTGCTACAGCTGTCTTCCATCGTAGCGGTGCTGACTACTGTTGGAATTTTCGCATCGGTGGTATTTGAATCGCTGGTGTTCTTCCGCGAGATCAACATCTTCTCTTTCCTGCTCGGAATTCATTGGGCCCCCACAGGCTCACCGCCGTCGTTTGGCTTCCTGCCCTTATTGATTGGCACTTTGTTGATCACATTCATTGCGCTGTTTGTTGCGACGCCTCTGGGCCTGTTCTCCGCAATCTACATGGCTGAGTATGCAAGCCCGCGCGTGCGTGGCATTGCCAAACCCATGTTGGAAATGCTGGCTGGCATCCCTACAGTTGTGCTTGGCTTTTTCGCCGCTTTGACAGTGGCGCCATTGATCCGGAATTCCGGCCAGTCCATGGGCCTCGCGGTGTCGTCCGAATCTGCGCTTGCAGCAGGTTTGGTCATGGGCATGATGATCGTGCCGCTGATCTCATCGTTGTCCGATGATATTATCAATGCGGTACCGCAGTCGTTGCGCGATGGTTCTTATGCCATGGGCGCCACAAAATCCGAAACCGTGAAGCGAGTGGTCTTGCCTGCGGCATTGCCGGGGATCGTCTCCGCGATCATGCTGGCTGTATCGCGCGCCGTCGGTGAAACTATGATCGTGGTGATGGCGGCTGGTCTTGCGGCAAATCTCACCATCAATCCACTCGAGGCGGTATCCACCATCACCGTGCAAATCGCAACTCTGCTGGTGGGCGATCAGGAATTTGACTCGGCCAAAACACTGTCGGCTTTTGCACTGGGACTTGTGCTGTTCTTCATAACTCTGGCACTCAACTACATCGCACTTCGCATTGTGCAGAAATACAAGCAGCAATATGACTGACATGGTGGACCATGCTTATGCCGCGCGATTGAAGAAGCGCTATGCTTCCGAAAAGCGTTTTCGCTTTTATGGCGTGGCTGCATTGGTGTTGACAGTTTTGTTTCTCGGCTATCTGCTGGTTGATATTGCGAGTAAGGGCTGGCCTGCGTTTTTCGAACACCGCGCCACCATCAGCGTCATGCTTGATCCTGCAAAAGTTGACGCTACAAATGTTGCGGGCAGCGATTTTTCGGGATTGGTGAAGGAGACGTGGCGCGCGCAATTTCCCGAAATGTCCTCGCGGGCTGACCGGAAGCAACTCAACAGTTTATTGTCACAAGATGCTGCTGAAGACTTGAAGGCGAAGGTGATCGCCGACCCGACCTTGATTGGCAAGACCGTCGAAGCCGACGTACTGCTGTCGGATGATGCTGACCTTTATCTCAAAGGCATCAGTGGTGACGCTGACGCGGAGACCATGCAAAAAGTTGAAAAAGTCGTACCCATCCAATCGCATTTTGCCTGGCGGCTGTTTACGAATGGCGACTCGCGTGAACCTGAACTGGCGGGCCTCCGCGGTGCAATTGTAGGATCATTGTTCACGGTGTCGATAGCTTTGCTGCTGGGCATTCCGCTGGGCATCGGCGCTGCAATCTATCTCGAACAATTTGCACCAAAAAACCGCTGGACTGACATCATTGAAGTCAACATCAACAATCTCGCAGCTGTGCCTTCCATCATCTTTGGTCTTCTTGGGCTGGCAATGTTTTTGAATGCTTTCGGTTTGCCTCGGTCAGCACCACTGGTGGGCGGGCTTGTTTTGGCACTTCTGGTGTTGCCAACGATCATCATCGCGTCCCGCGCAGCACTACGTGCCGTGCCGCCATCGATCAAAGAGGCCGCTTTAGGGGTTGGCGCCTCGCAGCAACAGGCGGTGTTCCAGCATGTGTTGCCGCTGGCAATTCCCGGCATTTTGACGGGGGCTATCCTCGGGTTGGCCCGCACCTTCGGCGAAACTGCGCCGCTGCTTATGATTGGCATGGTTGCCTTTATTGCCGACGTGCCGCACGGTATCACCGATGCCGCAACGGTTTTACCCGTGCAAATCTATTTGTGGTCGGATCTTCCGGAGTTGGCCTTCCAATCCAAAACCGCAGCGGCCATCCTTGTTCTCGTGGGCACACTGCTATTGCTCAACGCGGTCGCAATTTATCTTCGTAAAAAGTTCGAGAGGCGCTGGTAGTGGACAGGAATATGGACAACACAACATCATCGATCATCACCCCCGCGTCACCGCGTATCATGGCTGATCGCACCACGCGAATTTCCGCACGCGACGTCAATATTTACTACGGTGAAAAGCACGCTATCAAGCATCTCTCGATTGAGATTCCCGACAAAGCTGTGTCGGCTTTCATCGGGCCATCGGGCTGCGGCAAGTCAACATTTCTTCGTGCTGTAAATCGCATGAATGATACCATTCCAAGCTGCCGCCTCACCGGCGAAGTCAGAATGGATGGCAAAAATATTTATGACAAGGACGTGGATGTGGTGCAACTGCGCTCACATGTAGGCATGGTATTTCAGAAGCCAAATCCGTTTCCGAAATCGATCTACGAGAACGTCGCCTATGGTCCTCGTATTCATGGTCTCGCCCGATCAAAAACCGATCTCGATAACATCGTCGAATCCAGTTTGAAAAAAGCCGGCCTTTGGGAAGAAGTAAAGGACCGTCTTGCACAGTCAGGCACAGGTCTTTCGGGCGGGCAACAACAGCGCCTTTGCATTGCCCGCGCCATTGCAGTGAACCCTGAAGTGATCTTGATGGACGAACCGTGTTCGGCCCTAGACCCTATTGCTACGGCCCGCATTGAAGAGTTGATCGACGAGTTGCGGAAGAATTTCTGCATCATCATCGTGACCCACTCCATGCAGCAGGCCGCCCGCGTGTCACAACTCACGGCATTTTTCCATTTGGGAACACTGGTGGAGTATGGCGACACTGATGTGATGTTCACCAGACCACAAGACAAACGCACTCAAGACTACATCACCGGCCGCTTCGGTTAAGGCTAAGAGGGATAACATGTCAGACCATATTGCCAAGGCCTATGATCAGGATATTGCGGCACTGAAAACCCAGCTCGCTGAAATGGGTGGACTTGCGGAAGAGCAACTGGCCAACGCCATTCAAGCCCTGTCGCGTCGCGATGTTATTTTGGCCGATCAGGTGATCCGCAATGACGACAAGCTGGATGAGCTTGAGCGTCGCATTGAGGAGAAAGCCATTCTCACCATTGCCAAACGTCAACCCATGGCGCTGGACCTGCGTGAAATCATGGTGGCCATTCGTGTTGCTTCCGACATTGAGCGGATTGGCGATCTCGCAAAGAACACCGCTAAGCGCACGCATGCAATTTCAGAAGCGTTGCCGCGCAAGCTTTCAACCGGGTTGACCCGCATGGGCGCCATGGCGCAGGCCCAGTTAAAGCAGGTGCTTGATGCCTATGCTGAGCGTGATGACGTCAAAGGCCTGGCCGTATGGAGGGCCGACGAAGATTTGGATGCGCTCTATAATTCGATTTTTCGCGAACTCTTGACCTATATGATGGAAGACCCGCGCAACATTGGTCTTTGCACCCATCTATTGTTCGGCGCAAAAAATCTCGAGCGCATCGGCGATCACACCACAAACATTGCCGAAAATATCCACTATCTTGTGCACGGTCAAACCATTCTGGAATCACGTCCGAAAAAAGACGTAACCGCAATGATGCGGCAGTCGGAGTCGTGAAACCATGTCAGCTTCCATCCTGTTGATTGAAGATGAAGAGCCGATCCAACTTTTATTGCGCTATAATCTGGAGTCGGAAGGCTACCGGGTGCGCGTATCTGCGCAAGGCGAAGACGTACCCTTTCTGATCGGGGACGAGCGCCCTGATCTGATCATCCTCGATTGGATGTTGCCGGGCATCTCTGGCATTGAAGTGTGTAGACTGGTCCGCGCGCGATCGGAAACCCGTGACATCCCCATTATCATGCTCACAGCGCGTAGTGAAGAAACCGAACGCGTGCGCGGGCTCGCGACAGGTGCTGATGATTATCTGGTGAAGCCATTCTCTGTTCCTGAACTTCTGGCACGCATAAAAACCATTCTGCGCCGCGTCAACCCTGACGCTGTTGCCGAACAACTACAAGCCGGCGATCTTTTACTTGACCGCCGCGCCAAACGCGTCAGCCGTGGCGCGCGCGATATCAACCTGTCACCGACAGAATTCCGTTTGCTTGAACAACTGATGCGCAATCCCGGCCGCGTTTATGGCCGTGGGCAATTGCTGGACACAGTCTGGGGTCGCGATGTCGATGTCGACGAACGGACTGTTGATGTGCATGTAGGCCGCCTGCGCAAGTCCTTGAGCCGTGGCAAGGAAAAAGACCCGATCCGCACTGTGCGCGCGGCAGGTTACGCTTTTGACGAGCGGTTTGGAAGAGCGGGCACTTAACCTCCGGCCATT
>CAXTLE010000109.1:0-8993 GCA_964244855.1 uncultured Aestuariivirga sp.
AAGCTGCCCGAAGGGTTCCGCAATCGAAGGCGATTGCTAGGGATGAGGTCCCTTCTCCCCCCACAAGGGAGAGGGTGAAGAGTTGTGACTTATGTCCGCCCGCCTGAAAACCGAGCTTTGGGTTCAGGCGTTCTTGCGGCGATGCCAGGGTGAAGGTAAATTTGGCGCAGTGTTGCACCGTGGCCATGCTGATGCAGGCGCGTTGATGGTGGTGATCAATCATCTAGACGGCACGCATAGCCTGCTGGGGCCGCCGCCCGGCCCCGCCTATGACGAAGAGGGTACGCGGCTATTCGAAAAGCGCACCGCAGCACCCATGGCTTGGCCTGAGATAAACGAGAAAATTCAGCGTGCACGCAGCTTTGACCAAGACCTTTGGGTGATCGAAGTTGAAGATAAATCGGGCTTTGTGGGATTGATCACGGAACCGTCGTGAGCTTTATGCAATTGTTAACCATAACTGGTTTTGATCAGGGGTATTGAAGTTGAATCAACACGGGTTACGGGAAACACATCATGGCTGCCATTCTGCAGTTTCAACAACGCAGCACGACTGAAAAACCAGTATTCGAACCCGGCCACACCGCCACGATTTTGATTTATAATGGTGTGCGGGTGGAACGGATTGATTTTGAAGCGCTCAGGGAAAAGTCGCGGAATGCGATGGATGGGCCGACGCGAATTGCGAATTGAGACTATCCGTCAACCCGCGCACACTTACTCTTTCTGATCACATCCTCAGCCTCCTTGCGTAACAGCGGATCGGCAACGGCCATCCACAGCACGGCGAGGCCTTGATCTTCTTTCACCGCAATACGCCAGCCGATGTCGTCGCCTGTGACGTCAACGGCTTCATCAGCATTGCCAAATATCTGTGCGATCAGTCCTTGGTCGCGGGAGAGTTCGACGGTGAAATTGTTGGTGTCGGCCTGGGTGTCGTTGATGGCGTAAACCTGTTCGCCCTGGATTGTGTAAACTGCGAAAGACCAGAAGCCTTCCGGCAGTTGCGCTGTGACTTTGACGGGGCCATCTGCCACGTTGAATTTGCATACGCCGACGATGTGTTCGGCCGTTGCGAAGGGCACCAGTTTCACTTGGGCGGATGAATCAAGCACCGCAAATGTGTTGGACCGTGCGGCCCCCAAGGCCACATCAATAGCGGAACTGAAGGACCGGCTCGGCACAAACAGCACGTAACTGACGTGAGCGATGAGAGCCAGCAAGGTGGCGGTGATCAACCAGAAAAATTGACGGCGCATGGTTCAGCACCACAACCGTTTGACGTGCGGCAATACTGGCGTGGCACTTGCCACATCATCAGAAAGGCCCAGCAACACAAATTGCAATTCATAGGTGCCAGATGATGGCGGCACCAGCCAATTGCCGGGCACCGGGGACACCGAGAGCGACACTGAGGTTTCACCTGACGTCTCGCGGATGGCTTGTGATGCATCTAGCGACGTGCGTGCATTTCCTGATGAGGCGCTGACAAACCACCAGCGTGAAACGGGAAACGCGCCTTCCATTGTCACCAGACAATCACCACGCAGGCTGTTGCCGTCGTCATCTTCACTGCGTATGAAAAACCGTGTGCCTTTTGGCGGCGGCAATTGGCCACGCCTGAGGAAGTGGCCTGCGAGATAGGTTGATTGCAGGTCCTGCTTGCCGGCGCGGATTTCTTTCCAGCCGGTGTTGGCAACGGGTGTTGCGATGGCTGCATTCTCCATCATGTATTGTGCGGAGAGAATGCCCAAGCCTAAGCCGATGACCAGCATGATGAGGGGAATGATTGCGCGATTCATTGTGAACGTTCTTAACCTGCAAACTGCTGTGGTGGAAGCGTCACGCTGGACTTAAAAGCTAAAAAGTGGTTTGCGCTTTTTTCTGCGCTCAGGTGCGCCAAACAACGAATCGAGGAAATTTCGTTTTGGTGCGCGCTCAACATTGACGCGAGGCAGTTGCAGCGTGGTGTCGCCGTTCACTATTTTCTGTCTTGCGCGGGCCGATTTTTTCTTCTTCTGGCCAGTTTCCGCAACAGCGCGCTTCTTGTCGAAAAGGTTGAACATGCCGTTCAATACATCTTGGCCAGGGTCGCCGGTGGTGGCAACAGCAGTGTCGACAGTCGCGTCAGGTGTTTCGTCAGTGTTGATGGCCGGAACGTCAACAGCGGGCGTGGCACTTGCCACTTTGGTGTAAGTATCGTCGAGCGGCAATCCAGCCAGACCTTCGGGCGTTAAGCCTTGTTCAGCAACTTCCATGATGCTTTTCCACAAGGGTGCGGGAATGCGGCCGCCAGTGACTTCGTTCATGGGGGTAAAGTCATCGTTACCAACCCACACGCCTGTTACGTTGTGGGCGGTGAAGCCAATGAACCAAGCATCACGATAGCTCTGATTGGTTCCGGTCTTGCCGCCTTGCGGGGCGAATCCCAAATCAGCTTTTTTGGCGGTGCCGGATTTGACGACAGCGCCCAGCATGGAATTCAGGTCAGCGATGGTTTCGACGCTTTCGACTTGTGGTGCTGCCACGGCATTTTTATCACGTGCGTAAATAATGTCGCCCGTGGGTTTGCGGATTTCGAGCACGGCGTAAGGTGCTGCCAATTTTCCGCCGCCTGCGAAAGTCGCGTAGCCCGTGGTGAGATCAAGCAATGTTAATGACGATGTGCCGAGGACCATGGGGGCCCAGGTTTCGAGATCGCCCCTGATGCCCATGTCGTGCGCGGCTTTGATGATGGGCTTGATGCCAACATCAATCAGGATTTTTACCGGGATGGAATTGTAGGAATGCGCAAGGGCAGATGTGAGTGTGACTTTGCCAGCGTAGCCCTTTGCATAATTCTTGGGTGCCCAATTGCCGTAGGACACGGGGCCGTCGACGACAATCTGGTTTGGTTTCCAGCCTGCGCGCAGGGCTGCAAGATAAACGAATGGTTTGAAGGAGGATCCCGATTGACGTTCGGCATCAGTGGCGCGGTTGAACTGGCTTTCGGCATAGTCCTTGCCGCCGACAATGGCGCGCACCGCGCCGTCAGGTGCCATGGTAACGGAAGCGGCTTGTGAGTATTTTTCTTTTTCGCCTTCAAGCGCTATCGCGTCGCTCAGGATTTTTTCGCTGGCTTTTTGCAGCTTGGTGTCGATGGTGGTTTTGACTTCGATGACATAGTCATTGGTAAGGCCGTAGCTTTCAAGAACGTCGAGCGTGTCCTGATAGGCCCAATCGAGGAACCAGTTGGGTGCTTCCAAATCCTTGTTTGCAACGATGATGGCGGGCGTGCGCTTGGCCTGCAGCAATTCGCCTTGGGTGATGAAACCGGCATCCAGCATACGATACAGCACCACGTTGGAGCGGAGGCGTGCGGCTTCCGGATTTTTATGCGGGGCATAAGATGTGGGTGCCTTGAACAGGCCTGCAAGAATGGCCGATTCCGACAGGTTGATATCGCGCACGGATTTGCCGAAATAGAATTGTGCGGCGGCCTCAACGCCATAATTGCCGCCACCCAAATAGGAGCGATCGAGATAGAGTTTCAGGATTTCCTGTTTCGACAGGCGGGCTTCAATCCAGAGCGACAGGAAAGCCTCGTGGACTTTGCGGCGCAGCGTGCGTTCAGGAGACAGGAACAGGTTCTTTGCCACTTGCTGTGTGATGGATGATCCGCCTTGGGCGCGACCATCTGACTTCGCATTGCGGGCGGCGGCGCGCACGGTGCCGATAATGTCAACGCCGAAATGGTCAAAGAAACGTGCATCTTCAGTTGCGAGCACGGCTTTGATCAGAAAGGGTGGAATTTCCTCGAGAGGAATGGCGTCGTCCTGGCGGATGCCGCGTTGGCCGATGATTTCACCATTCGTATCAGTGAACGTGACCGCATAGGCACGGCCCCGATTCCACACGTCGCCAGTGCCGGAAAAAGGTGGCAGTGCGAAGGCGATGAGACCGAATGCGGCGACGACGCCAAAGGTGAAGCAATCATCGGTCAAATCAATCAGCCAGCGGCGTGGGCCGGAAATGCGGAAATAGCTGTGCAGGAAAGAAGAATAGGCGGAACCTCCGCGCTTGATGGCGTCCCATGTCTCAAAGAGCGTCGAACTCACAAGTGAGTCCGCCGACCAAATGGCTCTGAAAAGCCTGTTACGTGTGGGCAGTCGTGCCACGGTGACCCCAGGAAACGCCGTCAATACAGCCGCTGAATAAAAGGGCGTCCCAGACCTTATTCAGTGACAAGGCTGTTTAACCAAATCGCCCATGGAAGTCGAGTTTGCTGGAAAAAGATGGTGAAGCTGGGGCACCGAATGATGAAAATAGTGGCAATTTGCTGAAAGTACTGCCTGAATATCCATCATCACCATCATGCAATTGTTGTAGAAAAAATTAAACTCTGTGAAATCAATTGGTTGAGTAAATTGCCTAATTGGTACGCAGTTTGCTTAATAATTGCCGATGAAAAATTAATCGCCAAAACGGCGGGGGACAAATGAGACAGATCACACGCGTCGCCACGGGGCTATTCGCCTGCGTGGCTTTTTCCACGTCGGCTTTGGCGGAAACTGCTGTTTTGAATACGGGAGATACCAGTTGGGTGCTGGTTTCGACCTGTCTTGTTTTGATGATGACGGTTCCGGGGCTCGCCCTGTTTTATGGTGGTTTGGTGCGGAAGAAGAATGTGCTGTCGACGCTGATGCAGAGTTTTGCCGCGACCTGTCTGGTTTCATTGTTGTGGGTATTCGTGGGCTACTCGCTGGCTTTCAGTGGAACTGGTCCCTATATCGGTGACACTGCGAAACTGTTTTTGAACGGCATATCGCCCGATGCGCTGACGGGCAGCATTCCGGAACTGCTCTTCATGGTATTCCAGATGACATTCGCCATCATCACGCCCGCCTTGATCTGCGGAGCATTTGCTGACCGCATGAAATTTTCCGCATTGCTGTGGTTCCTCTCGATCTGGCTGTTGGTGGTTTACGTTCCCGTGGCGCATTGGGTGTGGGGAGGCGGTTTCCTCGCGCAGATGGGTTTGAAAGATTTTGCCGGGGGTACGGTTGTTGAAATCAACTCGGGCGTCGCAGGACTTGTCGCAGCATTGATGTTGGGCAAACGCCGTGGCTTTCCGCAAGAACCTATGGTGCCGCATAATCTCGTACTGTCGGTGACCGGTGCATCCTTGCTCTGGGTTGGTTGGCTGGCGTTTAATGGTGGCTCGGCTTTGGGTGCCAATGCGCTGGCGGCTTTCGCGCTGGTCAACACGCAGATTGCTGGTGCCGCAGGGGCACTTGCGTGGATGGCGATTGAATGGAAACGCCACGGACGGCCTTCGGTGCTTGGTATCATTTCGGGCGCTGTGGCAGGCATGGTTGCAATCACACCGGCTTGCGGATTCGTATCGCCCATGGGTGCGCTCGCAATTGGTATTCTGGCGGGTATCGGCTGCTATCTTGGATCGACAAGCCTGAAGCGCAGGTTTGGCTATGACGACTCGCTCGATGTATTTGGTGTGCATGGTGTCGGCGGATTCATTGGAACTATTGGTATTGGCATTTTCGGCTCTGCAGCCTTTGGTGGTGCGCCTGGACTGATCGAAGGCAATGCTGCCCAGCTTTGGATTCAGATTACCGGCTGTGCCATTGTTGCGACGTGGTGCGCTGTGATGACCTTCGGAATTCTGTACGTACTCGAAAAGTCCATGGGACTTCGTGTGGACAAGCAGACAGAAGTTGAAGGTCTTGACCTCAACCTGCATGGTGAAGTGGTGCCGTAATGTGCTAGGAGGTTGCCATGACCTCCGCACCATTCTGGAAAACCAAAACGCTTGAAGAGATGACCCGTGAGGAATGGGAAAGCCTGTGCGACGGCTGTGGACGTTGTTGCCTGAACAAGCTTGAGGATGAAGACACGGGACGGTTCCTGTATACCCGTGCAGCTTGCAGGTTATTGGATCTGAAAACTTGTCAGTGTACGGATTATCCAAACCGGGCTTCGCGCGTGCCAGACTGTGTGACGTTGACGCCGAAGATTGTGGGCGATCTCGGCTGGTTGCCGAAGACGTGTGCCTACCGTCTGCTGGACGAAGGGCATTCGCTGCAATGGTGGCACCCGCTGGTTTCAGGGCGTCAGGAGACGGTGACTGAGGCAGGTATTTCAGTGGCTGGTGAAGTTTACACGGAGGAGGGCATTTCAGTGGATGAACTGGTTGATCATTTGTGGAAAATGCCAAAGGCCAGACGGAAAGTGGCGAAGGAGTAGTCCGCTCAATTTACCAATTCAGCTTCAACAATATATCGCTGGCTTCCCCGCGTCATTGCATCAAACGGATAACACGTCGTCAGCACCAGATGATGGCCGCTGGCGTGTCGGTCTATGCCGCTCGTATTCCAGTTGGCAATGCGCAGGTTGGTGACCTTGTAGTTGAAGCCGAGGCCGTCGGTGCGGGTGATCTGGATTTTGTCGTCAATTGCGACATGTTTCAGAAATGCGAAATGCGTGTCGCGGTGCGCGGCAATGACAGTGGTGCCGCGTTCGCCGGGTTTTGGCGTGTCGGGCAACCATGTGGGGCCGAAGGCGAGGGCTTCTGATGTGGCACCGTTCAGCACAATGGCTTTAGCGCCGATGCGGGGAATGCGGACTTCAGCCACCGGCCAGGTGTCGGCCCAGCTCCAGGGTTTGATGTTTTCGCCAGACACCATGGATTGGGTGAAAGCCTTTTGCAGCAGGATTTGCGCGACTTCGGCTTTCAGGGTGATCCAGCAGGATTTGCCAAGCAAGGTGACAGCTCCGATGATGCAGAGGATTGCGAGGAAGTTGAGGAAGATCTTGCCCTCTCCCTTTACGGGAGAGGGTGATTTGCGTAGCGCAGCGCAGCAAATCGGGAGAGGGATGTGAGAGGGGCCGCACTTCCATCTCCCGGCTTCGCTTTGCTCAGCCACCCTCTCCCGTAAAGGGAGAGGGGAAAGTGATGTGAATTCAGACATTTTCATATCGCGGCTTTGCGCAATGCAAGCGCACGAAACACCCCTGCCAGCAACATCATCAGCATACTGATCATTGCGAACAATCCTGCTGGTGTTGCTGTCTGTGGCAGTTCCACTGGATTGGCAATTGCCTGTTCTGATGTGACTGGCTTGTCGCTGGAGGCGAGTTGCAGGTAGTCGGCTTGGGCATCGCGTTGCTTTGGTGTGAGCACGGGCTTGTCGGTGCCAAACACCTTGTCGAAGTTCCAGCCCGCGGGCAAGTTTAGTGGCACTTCGGCGCGCGTCAATTTTTGATCGAGGGGCCGCTTTGGGTTTTTGTCTACGGCGATCAGGCTGGTTTGCGAAGACACAATTTGATGGGTCAAAGCGACGTCAAGGACTTGTCTGTTCGCAACGTCTGCCGTGAGGCTTCCCATGGTTTGAGCCACTTCAATGTCTGCGATTTTGCGGCGTGCCCAGAGTTTCGAAATGCCCTTGGCTGTTGCCGCTGCTGATAAAGGAAGTTTCACTGACCAAGGCACATCGCCGATTTGACCTGTGATGGTGAGATCGCCCGACAGGGCGTTGCCCTCTGCCATCATCAATACTGGCTCGCCTTTGTAGAGGTCTGGCAGTAGTGATGGCGTGAGTTCGGCTTGGCCGGAAGACAGTTTGGCTGCAAGGCCGGTGACCACGGGTTGGCCGATTTTGGTGAAGAGTTCGTCCATGCGGGTTGTCACCTGCGAGGCATCACCGATGAAGGTAAAGGTGCCACGGCCGAGTTCGGCTGCTCGCGTCATCAGGTAAGAGTTTGGTGCGGAACCAATGCCCACCATGAACACGCGTGAACGACCGCGCTGTGATGTCAGCGTTGCAAACATCTCGGCTTCATTTCCAATGGCACCATCGGTAATGAAGACCACTTGGCGCAAATGGGTTTTGGCTGAGGCTTGATCATCGACGAGCGCAGCTTTCAGTGGCGGGATCATTTCCGTGCCGCCACTGGCTTCGAGGGCTGAGACGAAGTTTTTCGCTGCCGTGATGTTCAGTGAGTCAGCTGGAACGGCGGTGGGGAACAGCAGGTCCATGGTGTCGTCAAAACGGATGACGTTGAAACGATCCGTGCTGTTGAGTTTGGCCAAACCGAGCAGCAAGGCTTCCTTGGCCTGAACCATCGACGGGCCATCCATGGAGCCGGAATTGTCAATCACGAAGATCGATTCACGGGGCATGGATTTTCCTGGGGATGGCACGGAAGGAGGCGTGACCGTGGCCAGCAGATAATCCTTGCCGTTTACGGTTTCCTTGAACAAGCCAACCTGAGGAGCCGTCCCCTTGGCTGTCCATGTAAGTTCGAAATCACGGTCTGCCGGAACTGTATTGGCAGCTAACGTGATGACGCGGGTCTGATCGTCCGTAGACTGAGTATTGATGGTGTGGAAGTGGCTTTTGACTTCGCCCAGGGCAAAGCCCGCATTGAGGGTGATGTTGATGGACACAGGATTTACCGGGTCATTGTCGCGTGGGTTGAGCACGGGCGGTTCGATGCGGTCACGATCCGGTACAGGATCGCTGACGGTTGCACCATAGCCTGAACCGTCGGCATTAAAGTCAACGGACTGCACAACGGGTGCCGGATTATAGCGGGGTGCCGCCACCAAAGGCAGCCGCAGGGAATATGTGCCAGCCGATTGGGCGATGGTTTCCTGATATTCGATCTGGATCACCACGGTTTCATGGGGTCCGATGTTGGCGACAGAATTGGTGAAGAGGTTTGGGCGTTCCTGGTCCAGCAGCGATACCGTCTGGCCTTCGCGCTTGGCGGTTTCGTAGTTGATTTTTGCTTCCTTCTTCTCCTTCACCTCACCCACGATGACGCGATTGCCCGACACGATTTTCAGGGTGTCCACCGCTGCACCTTCGGGCAACGGAAACACATAAACGCCTTCCACCCAGCCATCAGCCGGGTTGGAAAAACGTTGTGTCAGCACCGTGCGGCCCGTGGGGCCGGAGATTGTGACGGAATAGTCCGAACCCAACCGCGGG
>CAXTLE010000110.1:0-8972 GCA_964244855.1 uncultured Aestuariivirga sp.
CGAGCTGGCGCATCTGCAATACCAGAAAAGCCGTCTCGTCCGCTCATGGACCCATTTGGAACGTCAGCGCGGTGGCTTCGGCTTCCTCGGCGGTCCCGGTGAAAGCCAACTCGAAGCCGACCGTCGGTTGATTCAGGAACGCATTGCCAAGATTGAACGCCAGCTTGAAGACGTGGTGAAAACCCGCTCGTTGCATCGGCAGGGCAGGTCGCGGGTGCCTTATCCGATCGTGGCACTGGTAGGTTATACCAACGCCGGCAAATCCACGCTTTTCAACAAACTGACCAATGCCAATGTGCTGGCCAAGGACTTGCTGTTCGCCACGCTAGACCCAACCATGCGCACGATCTCACTGCCACATGGCCGAAAAATTATTATGTCGGACACGGTGGGCTTTATCTCCGACCTGCCCACATCGCTGATTGCCGCCTTCCGTGCCACACTGGAAGAGGTGCTGGAAGCCGACGTCATTCTGCATGTGCGCGATATGAACCACATCGAAAGCGATGCGCAGGCCAAGGATGTTTTGCAAGTGCTTGATCATTTGGGTCTGGGTGCTGGCAAGCGTGAACATTTGATTGAAGTATGGAACAAGGCGGACTTGCTGGACCCGCAGGAACGAACTTCACTTGAAGCTGCCGCGATGCGCCGCGAAGATTGCGTGCTGGTGTCATCCGTTACAGGTTCAGGTATTGAAAACCTGCTGTCAAAACTTGAGGCCCGCTTTGGTGGAACTGCTGACCAGTATGAAGTCACGCTGAAACCCGAAGACGGAAAAGGCCTCGCCTGGTTTCATGAACGGGCTGAAGTGCTGACACGCCGCGATATGAAAAGCGGCAATGTGAAATTGCGTTTGCGCATGAACGAGGATCGCGCAGGTCAGGCCAAGAGTACTTATGGCAAGGCTTTGAAGAAGGTGAAGGGGTAGGGCCTACTACAACCCCTGCACCTTCGACTCGTCCCACAAAGCATCCATCTCCGCCAAATCTGATTGAGCAGGCAGCTTCCCGGCTTCGCTCAACCGGTCCTCGATGAACTGAAACCGCCGTTCAAACTTGGCATTGGCACCACGCAGCGCAGCCTCAGGATCAATGCCATAGTGCCGCGCCAAATTCGCCAGCACGAACAGCAGGTCACCCAGTTCCTCAGACCGCTTGTCCGTGGGCGCTTCTTTCAGCTCATCAATTTCCTCTGCCAGCTTGTCGTAAACATGGTCCACATGCGGCCAGTCGAAGCCAACCTTGGCGGCCTTGGCTTGCAGCTTCAAAGCCCGCGTCAACCCCGGCAGGGCCAAGGGAACGCCATCCAGAATCCGCTTCGGCGTCTCACCCTTGGCGGCACGCTCCCTGGCCTTATTAGCTTCCCAGAAGCCCTTGGCCACACCAGCCGAACGCGCCTTGTCATCTCCAAAAACATGTGGGTGACGGCTGATCATCTTGCGGTTCACACCTTCAATCACGTCCTCAAGCGTAAATGAACCTTCCTCAGTGGCCAACTGGGCGTGATAGACTGACTGCAACAGCAGATCGCCGAGTTCTTCGCAGAGATGTTTGCGGTCACCAGACTGGATGGCGTCGGCCACCTCATAGGCTTCTTCTATGGTGTATGGCGCTATGGTCTCGAAGGATTGTTCAAGGTCCCAAGGGCAGCCGCTGACAGGCGTGCGCAGGGCGGACATGATGTGTTTCAGCGTATCAAGGCTGCGCAGATCCCGTTTTTCCATATCTTCCTTTCGTTCGCATAATATATATTATGGAATATTTCTATTGTTCTTGGTATAGCACCGCGACCGGATATTACTTGGCCCCATCAACAAGTTCCATCGGTTCTCTTAATCACTTTGGCAACGCCTGTGGCTCCCACGTCCTCGGCTTGCAGCTGGCGACCTTATTGTATTGCGCATCATATTGCAGGTCCACGCAATCATACCAATACGGCGTCTGCGCCGCCCATGTTGTGGTGGCGAATTTTGCTTTCAATAATTCCTGTGCTGGCTTTGAGTAACCCTTCACTGTGCCATGCCAGCGGCAGCCATAGCGCGTAGCGCGCACGGCTAGCGCCAAGGCTTCTGCTGCGCCATCGTCGACCTTAGAAGCTTTAGCCCAGCCCATGGCCGAATTTGCAAGCTTTTGCGGTGCCGTCGGCGCCTTGGCCAGACTGGCGACTTCTTTCCAGTTCACCGCCTTGATCATTGGGTGCTGTTTAAGCAGCTTTTCACGCTCAGCATCCACTTTGGCAATGGCATCAGTATCAAGCAGCAGTGCCAGTGTCTTGGCATCATCGTCTTTGACATTGTTCATGTCCGACTGCTGATCAAACGCGACACGCAAGGCGCCGAGCTGGCGATCAGGCTCCAACGGACACCACCAGTTCTTGTCATTGGGGTCATATTCGTCCAATGCGTTGAAGATATCGCGCTTGGTTTCCAATGGTTCCGAGTAATCAGGCGAATTCACCAGAATGCCAAAACGCGGGTTGCGAAATATGGTTAACAACAAGACGCGGTCGGATTTGAGTGCAGGATAATTTTTCGCTACGGCGTCACGCGCAGCCAGCAACTCCGGATTTGACTCGAACATTTCGACTGTTGTCTTATTGCTGTTCCTGACGCCGATCGCATAGTTCCGGACCCAAGCAGCACGCTTCAACAAGCCACGTTGTTCAGTTGAGAATAAGGGGTTGTCGCCAAGTTCTCGTAGTTTGGAAGCAGGCAGAAAGTTGAAAATTGCGGGTGAAAGTTTTTCAGGCAGTAACGCGATGGCTTTGAGCCAATGCGTTTCGTCTTCGGCAACCCAAGCCATGAACTCACCATAGACACCGCGTTGATAGCTTTGATCCTGGGCGTTGAAGCCACTGAAGAACGCTTCTGTCAGAAGCGTATCCCGCAGGCGACGCCCCTCCTCCACATTTCCAGTCGCTAAAATGTGTTGCATCAACTTCGGCAGGATACTCTCGCGTACTGTTTTGGAGATTTCCAGCTTCAACTTCGGCACGTTGGCATAAATCTCGTCAAAATGCTTTGCCATCGCCGAAACACGCACGGCCTGTAGCGTGAGCAATGTCACTGCCGCCGTATCAGGTGCATCGCCGCAGGTCTTTTCAGCCTTGGACGCAGCATCCAATGCCTGCGCCCACAAGGCTGAACGGCTGGCATCATCCGTTTTGGCTTTGAGGCTTTCCAGCATGCGCTTTGGCAAATCCGGAAGCGGCGTCGTTTGCAAAGCCATGGACCGGTCCACATAGGAGGCCGACCAAGCCTGCCACCTGTCTCCGACCAAGGCCCATGGTGCCTGCGTGTAAGGCTGATTGACGCTCTGACCCGCCATCATCCACAACACCATCAGGTGCTTGCGAGCAGCGTCTGCAAGCGCCTTTGACAGTGTCGCATCGACTGGAAGTGTGTTGGTCACCCACCAGTCATCTTTCTTGTTGGTCACACCCGCATAGCCAATATCGTAGAGAGCTTTGACATAATCAGACTTGGATTTGTCATTCGCCGTCACCACTGCGATCGGCTGGCTCAACGTTGCAACTGTGCCGTCAATCAGCTCTGACCAGCCTTGCGGCGTGTCTTCTATATTGGAGATGTAACCCAAAAGTTCCCGCGTGATATCGTGCACTGCCGATAACGACGCGTCAGCCAAAATTGACTTGGCTTCAGCTCTCGCCTCAACTGCGTTCTTCGCATTAGCCAGAATATTCGCCACATTGTAGCGGGCCGACGCCTTGTGTGGCGAGGTTGATGTAGCAATGGCCTTAAATTCCAGTATGGCAGCCTGCGGATTTGAGTAAAACAGTATCGAGGCCTTTTGGTAGGCGATATCCTGTTTCAACAATTCCAGTTGATCTGGTTTCAAATTGGCAGGTGGCGCTTCGTCCACCAATGCAGCGCCAGCTTCGCCAGCACAGGCGCGCAATACTTGCGCCTGCCCTTTCAGCCACTGGTTTACATAATTGCTCGCCCGGCCAAATGTGTTGATCCGTGTTTGCAATACTTCAAGTGGATAGCCAATACGACAATTGTATCCGGGTTTAGCCAAAGCCTCATTGCCGGGAGCCGTTGTTCCCACAACACGACGCCACTCGTCCAACTTGTTGAAATTGTCATAATTGTAACTGACCGCGTCCAAATGTGGATCACCCAAGCCCGTCAGTTTGCGCCACGCAGAAACGTCAAATGGTGCAGCGGCATAGGCATCGACAGCAGCATTCAGCTTTTCCGGCGTGCAAGCCGTTTGCGCAAAGCCTGGCGCGACCAACATGCAAGACGCGACAAGGGACAAACACAGGTGGCGCAGCAACATCACTGACACTCCAATTCAAAGGTCTATGGTCATGCCATCGAATGCGGGTTCCACATGGGCTGGAAGTTCGCGCTTCAGTGTGGCGTAATCGAGATCAATATGCATGTTGGTGAGAATGGCGCGCTTTGGTTTCAGCCGCTCAATCCATTGCAGCGATTCTGCCAGACTAAAATGCGACGGATGCGGTTTGGGCCGCAATGCATCAACAATCCACACATCAAGGTCTTGTAACGCTGCAAGGCTGTTCTCGGGAATATCACTCACATCAGGTGTGTAAGCCATATTACCGACGCGAAAGCCCAAGGCGCGGATATTGCCGTGCTGCACTTCGAAGGGCAGTGCGGTGACAGCGCCGGATTGCAATTTGTCACCTGGTACTATGTCGCGTAATTCGAGAATGGGCGGATATTCGCTGCCGGGTGCGCGAACCATGCAATAGGCAAATCGTGTCATCAGCATGTCGGCGGTTGGCGCGTCCGCCCATACCGGTATTCGATGTTTTTGGCTTAGAAAATAACCACGTAGTTCATCAATGCCATGCGTATGATCAGCGTGTTGATGGGTGTACCATACACCGTCGATGTGTTTTACATCGGCAGACAACATCTGCTCACGCATATCAGGTGAGGTGTCGATGAGAATATTGGTGGTTTCACCACCCTGCTCCTTCTTCAATAAAATAGAACACCGTCGGCGCTGGTTCTTAGGATTGGATGGGTCGCACACGCCCCACTCACCGCCGACACGTGGCACACCACCCGACGAGCCGCACCCCAGTATAGTGACACGCAAGCTCATGCGGCGACCTTGAATGCGGCAGGCATTTTCACCTTGTCGAATAACCGGAAGAAGTTTGCTGATGTTGCCGCAGCCATATAATCACGCGACACTCCTCGTGCTTGTGCCAAAGCTTCCAAAGTCCTGGCCACAAAAGCCGGTTCATTGTTTTTGCCGCGGAATGGAACGGGTGCCAGATAAGGCGCGTCGGTTTCCACGAGAATGCGATCCTCGGGCAAGGCCCTTGCAGCGTCGCGCAAATTTTCAGCGGTCTTGTAAGTAAGGATGCCAGAGAACGATACATAAAGCCCAAGTTCCACGCCCCGTTCCGCCAGCCATTGCTGGCTGGTAAAACAATGCAGCACTGCTTTGAAAGCACCCTTGGCCATTTCCTCTTCAAGCACACGGGCAGTATCATCCTCTGCTTCTCGCGTGTGAATGACCAAAGGCAAACCGCTCTCCCGCGCAGCGGCGATGTGATTGCGAAAGCCTGTCATTTGCGCGTCACGCGGGCTCTTGTCGTAATGGTAGTCGAGGCCTGCTTCACCAAGACCAACGACCTTTGGATGCTGCGCCAATGCCACGAGTTCAGCTACCGTCACATCCAGTTCTTCATGCGCGTTGTGAGGATGTGTGCCGACAGTACAGAACACGTTCTCATGCGCTTCAGCAATACCAATGATTTTAGCGGCGCTGCGAACGCGCGACGAGATCGACAACACCAACCCCACTCCAGCAACTTGCGCCCGCTGCAGAACATCAGGCAAACTTTCGTAGAGTCCGTCGTAATCGAGATGACAATGGCTGTCGACAATCAGGTTCATGCGGGTTTATTTTCTTCTTCGATAAAGCGCGGAAAGATGGCTGTGGGTGCGGTCAGCGGTGTTCCCGACTTCAACCGATCACCAAAATGCGCAAAGCTGCGGGCGTCTCCAGGCACTGCCAAAAGGTCCAACAACTTCGCAGCCGACTGCGGCACATAAGGCTGGATCAAAATACCGACCATGCGCAACACTTCAGCCGTGGTCCACAACACGGTTTCCATCCGTGCAGGATCTGTCTTTTTCAACGCCCAAGGCTCCTGCCCCGCGAAGTAACGATTGGCATCTGCCACCACGCGCCAGATCGCGTCCATGGCCTTGCTGATGGCATAATCAGCATGCTGCTTCCTGCATTCCACCAGCAAGGTATCAGCAGCATCCAGAATCTCCTGGTCGACGACAGCGAGAGTCCCCTTCGCAGGAACAAGAGCCCCACAATTCTTGTTGACCATCGACAATGAGCGTTGTGCCAGATTGCCCAGGTCATTGGCGAGTTCAGCATTCAATCGAGCTACAATTGCCTCATGGCTGTAACTGCCGTCTTGACCATAAGGTACTTCGCGCATGAAATAATAGCGCACCGGATCCACACCGTATCGCTCCACCAAATCCGTCGGCGAGACGATGTTCCCGGTTGATTTTGACATTTTCTCGCCCCTGTTGAACAGGAAGCCGTGCACCACAATTTGCTTCGGCAACGGCAAATCAGCCGACATCAAAAACGCAGGCCAATAGATGGCGTGGAACCGCGTAATATCTTTTCCGATCACGTGGGCAGCGGCGGGCCAGTAATGGCTCCTCGGTCCTTCACGATCTGGAAAACCTGTGGCTGTAATATAATTCGTCAGCGCATCAACCCATACATACATGACGTGCTTGGGGTTGCCCGGAACAGGAATCCCCCAGTCAAACGTTGTCCGACTCATGGAGAGATCGAGCAGGCCACGTTCAACAAACGAAACGACTTCATTGCGATACTGCTCCGGCACTATGAAATCTGGGTTTGCGGAATAATGTTCGAGCAAAGGCTTGGCATAGGCCGAGAGCTTGAAAAAATAGCTCTCTTCTTCCACCCATTCCACAAGCGTGCTGGTCTTGATCGAGAAGCGGCGGCCTTCCCGCTCTTCAATTTCGTCTTCGCCGTAATAGGCTTCGTCGCGCACGGAATACCATCCGGAATATTTTGAAAGATAAATATCCCCCTTTGATTCCATGCGTTTCCAGATTTCGGTGACCGAGGCTTTGTGGCGTTCTGACGTAGTGCGTACAATGTCGTCAGCGCGCGCATTGAGCACATCGCCCATGATTTCGAATTGCGCCGCTGTGCGGTCTGCCAATCCTTGCGGCGTCAAACCTTCCCGCACCGCAGTTTGCTGCATCTTCTGGCCGTGCTCATCCATGCCTGTTACGAACAGCACGTCACGTCCATCCAACCGCTGAAACCGCGCCATCACGTCGGCGGCAATGCGTTCATAGGCGTGTCCAATATGCGGGGCACCATTGGCATAGGGAATCGCGGTGGTGATCAGGTAGGGAATTTTTGTCATGCGCGGGGTAATGCCCCGAAATCACGCCGCCTTCAAGGCATGATCAATTTGGGCGAGTGCGTCCATGACAGCAGTGCGGCGGTCGAGATTATAACCTGAGACAACACTGCGTTGCCGTGCCAATTCGCTGTGCAAATTTGACAGAACAAGATGGCCTTGTTGCTTCGCCCGGTTGGCCAGCCATTCCAGCAATAGCCCCATGAACAATTCAAAATCCTGTTGCGCCGCCGTCCTGCTGGCAAAATGCTGTCCTATGGCGACCCGCATCGGCGCATCAAGGCGTTTGGCTGACATGAAGGAGTGAAATGCCTTGGCTCCCTCGCTGTTGAGGATTCGCAAGGCAAAGCCGGGCCTGCCGCTGGAAATCCCTGCTGCATCGTTCAGTCGCGCTGCGTCAGGTGCCGGGTCCAGTGGCAAGGCTTTCAATATCGCCAGTGTTTGAGGTTCCGAAACTGCGGCCAAGGGCAAACGGCGACAGCGTGAACGCAACGTCCTAAGCAATTGCCCGGGCGCATGACATACCAGTAAAATCAATGTTTTGGTAGGTGGTTCCTCCACCAGTTTCAGAAGTGCATTTGCCGATTCATCGTTCAAATCATCCGCAGCATCAACCAATCCAACCCGCCAACCGCCGCCACCTGACGTGCGGCTGAAGAAATCGATGAAATTACGCACATCATTCACAGCAATTTCAGCTCGCAGCTTCTTAGGCTTGGAGTCATTTAATGTCCGCTCCAGCACAACCAAATCCGGGTGTGCCCGCGCATGCACCCAACGCTCCACTTGTCGCGCGTCCATTGTTTGTGCCAGCACATGCCGCGCCGCCGCATAAGCAAACGTTGCTTTGCCGATGCCCATGGCACCTGTGATAAGCCATGCATGATGCGGCCTGCCGGATGCAAAGCTGGACTTGAAAGCTGCAAGAGCCGTGTCATGACCCACAAGCTGATTGGCAAAGCGCGGATGCCATGGCACCTCGCGCGGGTCTTCATTTTCGTCAGCCATAACTGCGAGCCTTTAATGCCGCTAACAGTTCTGACCATACGAAATCAGGTGATTGACTGCCATTCAGCACCACACAACGTTTTATCTCTTTGCGGGCAATCTCGAGAAAACCCAACCGCAGCGCAGTATGAAACGCCAAACCCTTCCGCTCATAACGGTCTTCAATCCCAACGCCACGTTTTGCCGCGCGGGCCAACCCAAGTGCCGGATCAAGATCAAACACAAACGTTAGATCAGGCCGCGTTTTGCCGACAACATTCAGTTCCAGATCATCAATCAAGGTCAGCGGGCAATCTCCGGCATAGCCTTGATAGGCCCGCGTTGAATCCATAAACCTGTCACACAAAACTGTATGGCCCCGCGCCAAAGCCGGGCTGATCACATCGCGCAAATGCGCATCGCGCGCGGCATAGTTCAACAGCGCCTCAGCGGTGGAAGTCCATTTGCCTGCCTCACCATTGACCAGCAGCGCCCGCACCTCTTCCGCTGCAACAGTACCGCCGGGTTCCCTGGTCAAA
>CAXTLE010000111.1:0-8963 GCA_964244855.1 uncultured Aestuariivirga sp.
AGGCACCGCAGATTATGCGGGGGAATGCCGAGGTTCTGGAGCCCGGTATGGTGTATACGATTGAGCCCGGGCTTTATCGGGCGGGGGAATGTGGGGTCCGGATTGAGGATAATGTTGTGGTGACGGAAGACGGGATTGAGTGTTTGACGACGTTTTCGAAAGGACTGCGGGTGATTGGATGAGGGACTCCGCGTGTCAGCTTCCTGCCCTACCGAACAGTGCTGCATAAAGTTTCTTGTCCCGTCCATAAACGTCTGTTCTAAATTCAATGCCGTTGTCTGATGCAAAGGCAGTTGCGTACACAATATGGATCGGGATTTTGCGAGGCAGTACAATCTTTGTGGTTTGTCCGTCGGCCCAGATTGCGTCAATATCTGCGGGGCTCATGCCATTTTTTTCGCCGAGTAGTTTGTAAGCCAGCCCGATTGGATCAGAAAGACGAATACATCCATGACTGAAAGCGCGGGTCACGTTGGCGAATTTATCTTTGGCCGGTGTGTCGTGCAAATAGATGTTGTGCGGATTTGGCAGCATAAACTTGACTTTGCCAAGTGCATTTTTGGCGCCTGGCTTTTGGCGGAAGGTGAATGGAAATGTGCCCGCACCATAATTGCCCCAATTGATGCTGCCCCAATCTGACAGCTTGCCATTGGCAAAGACTTCGAATTCCTCGGCATATTGATATGGGTTGGCCTGGAGCTTTGGCAGCATTTCCTTGGTGGCAATCGCGTAAGGCACGGTCCAAGTCGGATTCAGCTCGACGTATTCCAGCTCATCTGAAAATTCAGGTGTCTGCGTGGCGATGGCACCCACGACCACATTCATGCGATCCACTTCATGGCCCGCTTTCACCCATTGCAATTCATAAGCAGCAATGTTCACCATGAAATGTTCATCACCCAAAACATCCGGCATCCAGCGCCAGCGCTCCATGTTGAGGATGATTTGCTTCCGGCGCTCTTCTGGCGGCGTGTTCATGGCGACAACGGTTTGCTTGCCAAACAGACCCTTGGCTTCCAGACCATGCCGCAACTGGAATTTTTTGACGGCAGCAGCCAGCGTCGTATCGTAACCCGCAGAGCCAGTTTCGGGACCGGTGTAATCACCCGTGAGTGCAAGTAGCTCTCGGACTTTTGGAACACGCGCATCACTTTGGCCGGGCTTCAAAACAGAACCTTGCGAAATCACAGGCCATTCAATGCCCTCTTCAATTGCCGTGGTATAGGCTTTCAACATGCGCTTCAAACCCTGATAGTGGCGGTTCTTCGGTTCAAAGGCGGCAAGAAATTTTGCGGGGTCGCGCTGCTTTTTCAACTCGGTCAATACGCCCAAGGCGTTGATGGTCTTGCTGCTGCGAAACAGGTTAGGATCAACCTTTTGTGGCGCTACCCGACCGATTTTGAGGTCGGCGGCATAGGCCACAAAAAAAGCTGAGTAATAGAGTTCCCCCTCAGCGGCAGCACGGGCATCGTCTTCATTCATGCCATCGCGCAATTGCGTCAAAGCATCGACAGGATAATCCTGCGGATTCAAACCATCAAATTCGGCACGTTGCAGACGTTGAAGAAACGGCGTCATGCGCCCCGTGTTGGCCCAATAGATCGAACCATTTTGCTTCAGGTAATGGGCAGACAACGTCGCACGCACTTTTTCCAAAGGCAGCGGCAGACGACCAGACGCGTTGAGAATACCTGCGATTTCCGCACGCACAGCTTCGGCTGGCGCCACAGCCCAACCCATTGACGGCAGCGCCACTACCAGCATGAGCAAGGCTATAATTTGCAAAGACAACTTTTGCAGACGCATGATAATTCTCCAACATCCGAAACCGGAATCAATAACATAGTCTATCTGAAATCAGACATTGAGCAAAAGATACTCTCTTTCCCACGAACTGATGACACGGCGGTAATGCTGCATCTCCTCGAACTTCACATCCTGATAGGCTTCGACGAATTTTTCTCCCAGCACCTGTTTCAGCGCCTTGTTATAGTTCAGTTTGTCGAGTGCTTCATCAAGACTTATCGGAAGTGTGTGGGCGAAGCGATAGGCAGAACCGGTGACAGGTTCCGAGGGTTTCAGTTTTTCCATCATGCCGAGATAGCCGCAGGCCAGCGATGCAGCAAAGGCCAAGTATGGATTGGCGTCGGCACCGATGATGCGATTTTCGATGCGGGTGTTGGAAGCATCCGACGAGGGCACACGCAAGGGCACGGTGCGGTTGTCGATGCCCCAATGCACATTGGTTGGCGCATCTGAGTCAGGCACAAGGCGGCGATAGGAGTTCACATTTGGTGCGCAGAGCGGAAGGGCCGCAGGAAGGTAGCGCTGCAAACCACCAATGTGATTCAGGAACAACTTCGAAAACTTGCCGTCCTTGCCCACGAAAATATTTTTGCCGGTGCGGGAATCCAATACGGATTGATGCACATGCATGGCTGAACCCGGCTCGTCGGCATGGGGTTTGGCCATAAAGGTGGCATACATGTCATGCTTCAAGGCCGCCTGCCGCACTGTGCGCTTGAACAGGAACACCTGGTCAGCCAAGTCCAGTGGGTCGCCGTGGTTGAAATTTATTTCAAGCTGGGCCGGTCCACTTTCATGCGACAGGGTATCGACGTCGAGTTCCTGGGCTTCGCAATAGTCATAGATATCTTCGACCACAGGATCAAAGTCATTGGCGGCATCTATGCCATAGGCTTGGCCACCGGGCTCCTTGCGGCCCGAACGGCCGACTGCTGCTTCCAATGGATAGTCCGAGTCTGGATTGCGTTTGACCAGATAAAACTCAAGTTCGGGTGCAATAACAGGACGCCAGCCTTTTTCCTTGTAGAGGCCGAGCACGCGCTTCAAGACGTGGCGCGGCGAAATCATCACGGGATCGTCATTGAGAAAATAGGCGTCGCAGATCACTTGCGCTGTGGGTTCAGTGTACCAAGGCACCATGCGTACGGTGTCGACATCGGGTTCCATGTAAATGTCGATGGCCGAGTCACTCACGGCATCAGTATCTTGCACGTAGCGACCGTTGATCGTCAGTGTAAAGACTTCTTCCGGTATGCGAAGGCCGCGGCTGCGCTGGCCTTTCAGGAATTTTTTGGGCGGCAGGATTTTTCCCCGTGCCGTGCCGGACATGTCGGCGACGAGGCACTCAACTTCACTGATGCGGCGTTGCGTGATGTAGTCTTCGAATTTCTGATGGCTCATGACACCCTTCTGGTTTTGAGTTCCTTCACACTAGCCTGATTTGTTGCGCTTTCAAACGGGGGCAGCTAGGTTTCTTTCAACATGCGTTCATCCCTCATTGCCACGTCCTATTATCAAGCATCCGCGAATCGGACACTCACCTGCACTACGCTTCAAGGCGATGTGGTGGCTGATGTTGTGGTGATTGGGGCCGGATTTACGGGCTTGTCTGCGGCGCTGGAACTGGCGGAGGCTGGTTACAAGGTTGTGGTGCTTGAAGCCGAGACTGTCGGCTTTGGCGCTACGGGGCGCAACGGCGGACAGATTTGTACGGGGTTCTCACCGGGTCAGGCGAAGCTCGAATCTCAGCTGGGCCATTCGGATGCGCTTAAATGTTTCGCCATTGCGGAAGCGTCCAAGGTGCTTATCGAGTCGCGGATTTCCAAGTACGAGATCGATTGCGACTTGACGTGGGGCTATTTGCATTGTGCGAAGCGGCCCGGCCAAGTGGATGCATTAAAGGTCTGGCGTGATGAATATGAAGAGTTGGGCTATCACGGTTGCGAGATTTTATCTGCGGATGAAATTAGCGCGAAGGTGGGGACGAAGCTCTATCATGGGGCCTTGCGTGAACCACGGGCCGGACATTTTCATCCTTTGAATTATTGTCTCGCTCTTGCTGAGGCGGCGCAAAAAGCTGGTGCGGTGATTTATGAGCATTCGCGCGTGATGGATGTTGACACGGGTGACAAGCCTTGGGCGCGATGTGCTGCGGGCAAGGTGACCTCGAAGTTCATGATCATCGCTGGCAATGGCTATCTCGGCAAAACCGTGAAGCCGCTTTACGGAAGGGTGATGCCGGTCACGAGTTTCATTGTGACGACGGAACCTTTGGGCGACGACGTGGCGCGTTCTTTGATCCGTGACAATGAAGCGGTGGCCGATACGAATTTCATTCTCGATTATTTCAGGCGCACGGCAGACAATCGATTGTTGTTTGGCGGGGGAGCGAATTACTCGACACTTGAACCCGCTGATGTCGGCGCCTTCATGAAAAAGAATGTGATGAAGGTGTTCCCGCAATTGCATGATGTGAAAATCAGCCATGCCTGGGGCGGTTTTATTGCCATCACATCCAACCGCTTGCCAGATTGCGGGCGATTGTCCCCTACGACTTTCTATGCGCATGGATATTCGGGGCAAGGTGTGGCGCTGGCGGGCATGTATGGCAAGCTGATGGCGGAGGCTGTTTGCGGCACTGCGGAGAAGTTTGATTTGTTGTCACGGGTGAAGCACCTGCCATTTCCGGGTGGGGCAATACGCACACCACTGCTGGTGGCGGCGATGTTGTGGTATCGCATGCGGGATGCTTGGGGTTGACGCATGAGATATATGCGCATACAAAGTGCGCATGAAAATACAAGATAAGCCTTCCAAAAAAGCCGTCAACGTACTTGTGGAAGAACGTTTGCTAAATAGTGCGCGCGAATCGCAGCTTAATGTTTCGGCAGTGCTGGACAGAGCTCTCCGCGATGAATTGGGTCGACGTTGGCAAAAAGAAAACGCCGCAGCGTTTGAAGAAAATCGCAAAGACATTGAGAAAAACGGCCTTTGGTCAGATGGAAAGCGCATGTGGTAGTTCAGCAGCATGATGTGGTGCGAAATGGCGACACAGCTTTAAAAAGCGTTACACCTTATGTTTTTGTACTGCAGCACGATATCAATTCCGGCGTCCCAACGGTTATTGTTGCGCCAATAAGTGAGGTGGCAACAAACAAAGTCGTCAGCAAGTTGGACGTACCTATTACTGTTCAGAACCGCAATCTGTATATTCGCGTTCACCAACAGGCTGCTATTCCACGATCACAACTACGAAGCGTTGTGGAAAATCGCAACGACCTGCATGCTGTAATCATCTCCGCAATTGATATTCTCTTCTCCGGATTTTAACTTCGCTGCTAGGCCCTCGCACCCCTCTGCCAAGCCTTCAGACAAATATATTCCATCACCAGTGCAGACGCCGCGATCGACGTGATTTCTGCATGGTCGAAGGGTGGTGAGACTTCGACCATGTCCATGCCAACGAAGTTTACGTCTTTCAGTTTCCGGATGATCGCGGCGGCTTGATGATAGGTCAAACCGCCGGGGATGGGGGTGCCGGTGCCCGGGGCGGCGGAGGGGTCGAGACAGTCGATATCGAAGGTGAGATAGGCCTTGGACGTGCCAGCGCGTTCGCGGATGACGTTGGCGAGATAGTCGGCTGAATTGTCGTGAACTTCATCGGCGAAGATGATGCGGATGCCGTCGGTGGTTTCGCCGACGAAGCTGGTGCGGATACCGATCTGGGTGGATTTATGGGGGTCGATGAGGCCTTCGCGCAGGGCGTAGCCGAACATGGTGCCGTGGTCGATGCGGCCACCGGAGTCTGGTTCCATGTCGCGGTGGGCATCGAAATGCACCAGTGCGAGAGGGCCGTGCTTTTTGGCGTGGGCTTTGAGCAAGGGGTAGGAGATGTAGTGATCACCGCCCAATGCAATCATTTCAGCTCCGGAAGATATGATTTCGGTTGCGTGTTTTTCGAGGGTGGCGGGGAAGTTTTCTTTCAGGCCCCAGTCGAAGAAGCAATCGCCATAGTCGATGACGCCCAGCGTATCGAAGGGATCGAAGTTCCATGGGTAGACGGGACCCCAGGCATTTTCGGCGGAAGCCTGGCGGATGCCGGCGGGTCCAAGACGGGTGCCGGGACGATGGGTGACGGCTTGGTCGAAGGGTATGCCTGTGACGGCAATGTCGACGCCGGTGAGGTCTCGCGTGTATTTGCGGCGCATGAAGGATTGCGCACCAGCGTAGGTGGCTTCCCAGCGGGTGCCTTTTATCGTCTCACGGCGAAACGCCTCATCGCCCGGCAGGTAGCCGAGCTTGTCCATTTCGAGTGCCATGGTGAATTACTCCGTCAACAGAAGTGAATCGGCAGCCTGCCAGTTGACCCACACCTTGTCGCCAATCGAAACGCCAGCGCCGCCTTCGCGTGAGTCGTTCTGCACGTTGACCGAGATGTGGTGGCCATCGGCCATGTCGGCGACAACTTCGCTCCAGTCGCCGTAATAGGCAACATCGCGAACTTTCGCCTGGGTCTTGATCAGGCCTGCGCCTTTGGGTTCGGTCTTTGAGATTTTCAGTTTTTCCGGCCGCACTGCGATTGTGACATTGCCCGCACAGGATTTTGCAGTTTCGAGTTCCACCTTGCCGATTGATTTGGCGTCGCACAGAACGGTTTTACCCTTCTGGCCAACGACTGTTGCATCAAACAGGTTCACCTTGCCGATGAAGTCCGCGACGAAACGGGTTGTTGGCTGTTCGTAAAGTTGTTGCGGCGTGGCCACCTGCTGGATGGCGCCCTTGTTCATGACGGCGATGCGGGTCGCCATCGAGAGTGCTTCGTCCTGGTCATGGGTGACGATGATGAAGGTAATGCCGACAGTTTTTTGCAGGCGCGTGAGTTCAAGTCGCATGCCGTCCCGGAGTTTTGCATCGAGTGCTGACAAGGGTTCGTCGAGCAGCAACACTTTGGGACGTTTCACCAAAGCACGGGCCAAGGCTACGCGCTGGCGCTGACCGCCGGACATTTGGTCTGGTTTACGATCTGCGAGATGCGCGAGCTTGACCATCTCCAGTCCCTCACTCACGCGGCGCTTCACTTCGTCTTCGGCAACTCCGGTGACGCGCAAGCCATATGCGACATTGTCGGCCACTGTCATGTGCGGGAACACGGCGTAGGACTGGAACACCATGTTGGTGGGGCGTTTATTTGGTGGCGTGTTCGACATGTCTTCGCCGCCAATCATGATCTGGCCTTCGGAAGGTGTGTCGAGGCCGGAGATCATGCGCAGCAGCGTGGTCTTGCCGCAGCCCGAGGGGCCGAGAAGCGCGAAGAATTCATTCTGCTCGATATCAATCGACACATTGTCGACGGCCACAACACCGCCGGGATAGCGCCGCCATACGTTACGGACGGAAACGATGGGTTCTGCCATGATGTTCAATGTGCCTTATCTGTGGATTGCAGTTTCATGGCCAGAACAGTGGCCACGATTGTGATGATGATGAGAACGGTCGAGGCCGCGTTGACTTCGTATTTCACACCGGTTTTCACCATGGAATAGATTTTCACCGGAAACGTAACAGTTTCGGGACCTGCGGTGAAGAAGGTGATCACGAAGTCGTCGAGGGACAGCGTGAAGGCCAGCAACGCACCCGCAATCAGACCCGGCTTCATGAAGGGCACCAGGATTTTCCAAAAGGTTTGCATTTCAGTCGCACCAAGGTCCTTCGATGCCTCTTCAAGCTGGCGGTTGAAACCGACAAGGCGCGAGCGCACGACAATGGTGACGAAGGGAAAGCAAAACGCGATGTGGGCAATGATGATGGTCAACAGGTTAAACGGCCAGATGGCATGGGCCAGTAGCTGGGTCATGCCTGACTTGTTGAAGAACAGCAGCAGCGCCACACCCATGCAGATTTCCGGAATAACGATGGGCAGGCCCATCACCGCTTCGTAGGCGGGCTTTCCCGGAAACTTGAAACGCCACAACATGACGGCAACCATGGTGCCGATGATGGTGGCAACCAGAGTCGTTACAAATGCGATGGTCAGGGAATTGATCATGGCGTCGAAAATAGCGGAGTTGTTCCAGGCCTTGGGATAGTTCTCGAAAGTGAAGCCCTTCCAGACGCCGCCGCGGTTTTGCTTGTTGAATGAAAAGGCGATCAACACAAAAATTGGCGTGTAGAGAATGAGAATGGTGATAGCGAAGAGGGTGCGCAACCAAATGCGGCGCGAAAATTCGAGTGGGCCTTGCCCCGGCTTAAGTTGTGCAGCCATTATGCGGCCACTCCCTTGCTTCTGCGCTGGTAGAGCCATTGCAGGAACAGCACGCCGAAAGTGAGGAACATGAGAATGAATGACAGGGCTGAGCCGAACGGCCAGTCATTCGACGAGCCAAACTGCTTCTGGATGACGTTGCCAATCATCCATGAACTTGCACCGCCCAATTCATCGGATATCAGGAACATGCCAAGGCATGGGATGAAAACGAGAATGATGCCGGTGACAACACCTGGCATGGTCAGGGGGAATGTGACACGCCAAAAGGTTTGGGCTTGTGTCGCGCCGAGGTCCAGACTGGCTTCGAGGAAGCTGCGGTCCAGTCTTTCGATGGTGGAATAAAGCGGCAATACCATGAAGGGCAGGAAGACATAAACCAGCCCAAAAATCACAGCAGGCGTTGTTCCCAACAGAGACACTGGGCCGATGCCAATAACTTCCAACACCCAATTGATGATACCGTTGGCACCCATGGTGGTTTTCAGCGCATAGGTGCGGATGAGCAAATTGATCCAGAATGGAAGAATGATCAACAGCAGGAGAAGCGGTCTGGATTTTTCCGGCGCAAAGCAAATGCCGAAAGCCAGTGGATAACCGATCAGCAAACAGGCCGCAGTGGACAGTGCACTCCACCACAGGGTTCGCAAGAAGATGGAAATGATATTGGGATCAAGCGCACGCAAGTAATTTGTGATGCCCGTGAAATATTGATAGTCGTTGATCGAGGTTTCACCGTTCACCACAAGCTTGTCGGAAATCGAAAGCACAAACAGAATGCTGATGGGGATCAGAAAAAACAGCACAAGCCAAAATGTGCCGGGTGTTGCCAAAGTCCAGAATACGTTTCGATTGCTTTTCCAATCGTCCAAAATGCAGGCTCCCCGCCAATATT
>CAXTLE010000112.1:0-8917 GCA_964244855.1 uncultured Aestuariivirga sp.
AATCGTAGCGGCCTGCGAAATCACCGGCGCCGAAGCAGTCCACCCGGGCTATGGTTTTCTGTCTGAGAACGCGCGCTTTGCCGAAATTCTCAAAGAACACGACATCAAGTTTATCGGCCCATCGCCCGAAAATATCCGCACCATGGGTGACAAGATTGAGGCCAAGCGCACGGCGAAGGCCTTGGGCATTCCCGTTGTGCCGGGTTCCGACGGTGGCGTCTCGAATTTTGCTGATGCCAACAAAATCGCCAAGGACATTGGCTATCCTGTCATCATCAAGGCAACCGCTGGCGGCGGTGGTCGCGGCATGAAAGTGGCGCGCAACGAAAGCGAACTCGAAGTTGCCATCGGCACAGCCCAAACCGAAGCCAAGGCTGCATTCGGCAATGGTGACGTCTACCTTGAAAAATATCTTGAGAAACCCCGCCATATCGAAATCCAGGTTCTGGGTGACGGTCAAGGCAATGCCGTGCATTTGGGCGACCGCGATTGCTCCCTGCAACGCCGCCATCAGAAAATCTGGGAAGAAGCCACCTCACCGGCCCTCAACACCCACCAGCGCGACGAAATCGGCACTCGGGTTGCCAACGCCATGAAGACAATGAATTACGAAGGTGTCGGTACCATCGAATTTCTTTATGAGAACAACGAGTTTTACTTCATCGAAATGAATACGCGGTTGCAGGTCGAGCATCCGGTCACCGAAATGATCACAGGTCTTGATCTGGTGCAGGAACAAATCCGCGTCGCAGCGGGTGCAAAACTCGCGTTCAAGCAAGAAGATATCCAGTTCGCAGGCCATGCCATCGAGTGCCGTATCAATGCTGAAAACCCGGTTACTTTCGCACCCTCACCCGGACGCGTTGACGCTGTACATTTTCCCGGCGGCCTTGGCGTGCGCATCGATAGTGCTCTCTATTCGGGCTATAAAATCCCACCATATTACGACAGCCTCATCGGAAAGCTCATTGTCTTCGGTAAAACCCGCGCCGAATGCCTGATGCGCTTGCGGCGCTCCATGTCAGAATTTGTCATCGACGGCGTCGAAACCACAATACCCTTGTTCCAGAAACTGTTGCGCGAGACCGATATCATCGACGGCCACTACGACATTCATTGGCTGGAAAAATACCTCGCCCGCACAAACCCCTGAATGAGCGCGATTACACCACAGGTCTTGCTTCAAGCCTATGCCGCTGGCGTGTTTCCCATGGCGGAAAGCGCCAGCGATCCCGCACTTTATTGGGTGGAGCCGGAAGAGCGTGGCATTATCCCGCTTGATGCTTTTCACATTTCCCGCAGCTTGCGCAAACGCGTGAAGCAACAGTCATACGAAATCCGCATCGACGCGGCCTTCAATCAAGTCATCGCAGAATGCGCCGCCAGATCCGCCTCCCGCAAGGAAACCTGGATCAACAAACGCATTATCTCGCTTTACTCTCAACTCCACAAAATGGGCTGCGCCCACTCCGTCGAAAGCTGGCTTGACGGTGAATTGGTGGGCGGTCTTTATGGCATTCGCATAGGTGCCGCCTTCTTCGGCGAAAGCATGTTCAGCCGCGCCACTGACGCCAGTAAAGTTGCACTTGTGCACCTCATCGCGCGCTTAAAACATGGTGGCTTCACCCTACTCGACGCACAATTCGTGAACCCGCATTTGCTGCAATTCGGAAGCCTTGCCATTAAAAAAGCTGACTACCACAAACTGCTGGAACCCGCGTTGGAAAAAGACGCTGACTTCAAGTCATTCCTCTTCGACGGAGACGCACAGAAAGTGTTGGCCTACGCCCAGTAGCGCCACGCATAAAACAGCGTCATCGCGCAACCAATCACGATAATCGCTATGCGCATCATCGCTGCCGAAATCACCGCAAGTGCTTTGCCGCCTAAAAATCCACCAACAATACAAGCTGACATCATGGTCAATGTTTCAGGCCAGCTGACAACATCTCGAATCAAAAAAATGGCAATGGCAGCGGCGTTTGCCAAAACCCCCAAGATGTTTTTGACAGCATTCACCGACCGCAATTCCCAAACACTGGTCGCGCTCAAAACTGACATGAGAATAACTCCCAAGCCCGCCCCGAAATAGCCACCATAGATGGTTGCGGGAAACACCAGTGCAGCCCGCAGTCCGCCGCTATTGGCCCCAAACAGTTCACCGATCCACTGTTGAATAGGTTTCGAAAATGCAAATATCACCGTTGCAATGCCGATTAAGGCAGGAACGACCAGCACAAAAACTCTCTCCGGCGTATTCAGCAAGAGCACGGCACCAGCGGCACCGCCAGCAATGGCAGCGGCGCAGGCAACCAGCATCGCTCCATCAAACCGCGGAACCAGTCGGCGTTCAGCCCAGGCCCCCATCACGTTCCCAAAAACCACTGCGACTGTATTCGAAGCATTGGCTGAAATCGCCGGTAGCCCAGCCGCCATCATCGCGGGAAATGTTATGAGCGTTGCCCCGCCCGCCATGGCATTGGCGATGCCGCCCAAAAGCCCCGCCGCCAAAAGCATCAACACAGTTTCAACCGTCATCGGCAAAAACTAGCTGAATTTTACATTCAAAACATATCCTTTTTGTTATCCACACGGTTTCGACATTTTCTTTACGTGTTGCGTGCTTATATGCAGACGGGCACACATTGGAAGCGCATGGAACACATTCAACCCTATCTCGACTATTTCTCAGCCCACCCCGGCTGGGCGCTGGCTATCGTGTTCCTCGTCGCCTTCGGTGAGGCTCTGCTGATTATCGGGCTGTTCGTGCCTTCGACTGCTGTTCTTGTGGGTGCAGGCATGCTTGTCGGTACAGGTCACCTTGGATTTTGGCCGGTTTTTTGGTGCACTGCAGTTGGTGCTATCTCGGGCGATCAGATTTCATACTGGGCCGGACGACTGTTTGGCACACGCCTGAAAACCTTTTGGCCACTCGACAAATATCCAGCGCTTGTCGCACGCGGGGAGGATTTTGTACGCTCCCACGGCGGCAAATCCATCGCAATCGGACGCTTTGTTCCAGGCGTAAAAGCCGTAGTGCCGGGCATTGTTGGCATGTTGGGCATGAGCCAAATCTACTTCCTCACGGTAAATGTGTCATCAGGACTTGTCTGGACCATCGCCCACGTGGGGCCCGGCGTTCTGCTGGGCCAAGGCTTGGCTTTGGCTGGCGACCTTTCCGGCCATCTCGTTGTCGTACTCTTTGTGCTCTTGGTCATCATCGGTATTGGCGGTTGGCTCATCCGCATTTTAACCGGCGTTGTACGGCCGTACATTTTTGCACTGCTGCGACACATCTCAATCTGGGCAAGGTCGCGGAAGAGCCGGGCCTGGAACCGCTTCGGCAAGGCCATTCACCCCGGCAATCCGCGCGCACCCGCTCTCATTCTCCTGTTCTTTATGGCCATTGCCAGCCTCGTTGTCATGATCGATATTATCTCAGGCTTCATGCTGCGCAATGCAGCTTCGAACCTTGATTTGTCCGTTGCAACCGTCATGTCGGAACTGCGCAATTCTCCTGCCGACGCTTTCCTCATTCCACTCACCATGATGGCGGAACGACCCGTGGTCTGGACCATCGGACTGGCCATCGCAGCTTGGCTGTTTGTATGGCGGGGTTGGCGTGTGGCTTTGCTCATGCTTGGCATCATGGGTTTTGCCGAATTCGCGAGCGTCAATCTCAACCGACTCATGTCAACCCGTGAAGGCCTCATGCACGGCGGCTTTACCAGCACTGCCACATTGATGGCGGGATTGGTCCTCGGTTTTCTCGCAGCCCTCGCTGGCCATTCTATGGGTCGCTGGAGCAAAGCCGTTGTCGCCGCTTTTTGCGGAAGTATTGTTGTCGCGATTGCCTTCTCGCGGGTTTATCTCGGGGCAGAATGGCTGAGCGGCGTGCTTGTCGGCGGCCTTTTGGCCTTGGTCCTCACGTCACTCTTTGGCATGGCGATTGAAGCAATTCCCGCCCGGCGCATAAGACCAATGGGTCTTGTGGGCTTTGCCACATTGGTGATGCTCGTCACCGGATTTATCTACATCGGCAACAATGAAGAAAAGGCAGAAGCCCGTTACGCGCCACGCTCCATGATCCAATCCTTCACTGAACAACAATGGACCGCAGGGGCATGGGCAAACATTGCAAACCGCCGCGTCGATCTCGCTGGGACCCCGGAAGAGGTATTCACCGCTCAGTGGGTGGGCAAGCTCGATCAGCTCGAATCATCGCTTCAATCACAGGGCTGGAAGGCCCTGCCCGTCTGGCGCTGGCAGGACACGTTCTTCTACCTCGATCCCAGAGCACCCCTCGACAAACTGCCCCCTCGCCCGATGTTGCATGAAGGCCTCAAAGCCAAATTGACAATGACCTTGGACAAACTAGAACAGCCGCAACGCCGCATGGTGCTTCGCGCCTTCAAAGCCCAAGTGGCCATCGCCATCGGTGGCTTGTCGCAACCGGTTTATCTGATATCCATCACGCCAGAAGCGCCTAAACCCCGCTTCCATCTCTATTCCGTGCCAACCACCTTACAGGCAAATGCTGACGATACGCGTGTTGCAATTGCGGCCCTCAACGGCATTCCCGATGTCCGCATTCTCGCCCAATCCGCAGACCCGCTAGTGACCAGCCGCGTGCTCTTGGCAAAACCGTGACAAATGCGCCAGTGAATGGCGCTTTACCTCACCCTTGGCTTCCGGCATATTCCCGCCCGAATTTGAACCCATCATCCGGAATATTATGCAAACGCTGAAACGATTTTTTACCTGGTGGAATGGCGCCAGCTTGAACACGCTGTTCTACACATGGCGCAAGGGTGAACATGTCGGCAATGACGAATATGGCAACGCCTATTATCGCGCCAGATCAGCCGTCCCCGATTCGATTCCGGAACGCCGCTGGGTGATTTACAAGGGCTATTCTGAACCCTCACAAATTCCACCGGGTTGGCACGGCTGGATGCACCATCGCGATGATGAGCCGCCGCAGACTGGCGATTACGCGCCACGTGAATGGGAACTCCCGCATGAGGAAAACTTCACCGGTTCGTCCAAGGCATATCGCCCACCGGGTTCGATTGCGCTTGGTGTAAAACCGAAGAAGCAGGACGCCACCTACACTGCTTGGCGTCCCGAATAATCATGGCGCAGGATTCCACCAAACTTGAAACCATCGTCGGCGCAGCCGTAATTGCGCTGGCTGTCGGCTTTTTTCTTTACGCTTCGAAAACCTCCGGCGTTGGCGGCGCATCCACCAGCGGTTATAAGGTTATCGCCGAATTCGACAATGCCGAAGGCATCAACATCGGCACTGATGTTCGTCTCGCCGGCATAAAAATCGGCACAGTTACCTCGCAAAGTCTGAACGCCGAAAATTACATGGCCCGGCTCGAACTGACGCTTGATCCGAAAGTTTCCCTGTCTGACGACACAGCGGCGAAGGTCACCAGTGAAGGCCTGCTCGGCAGCAAATTCATTTCCATGGAACCGGGCGGTTCCGAAACCAAATTGGCCGAAGGCAGCATGATGACCTTGACACAAGGTGCTGTCGACATCTGGTCGCTGATCAGTTCAGCGATGTTTGACAAGGCCAAAACATCCACACCGCCTGCGACGCCGCCGCAATGACACATCGCTGGGCGGTGGCCGCCCTTCTGCTCTTGAGCGCCCAGCCATCATCAGCAGAACGCATCAAAAACCCGATCGCCATGTTTGCAGGCCTCGACAAGATCACGGGACTTACCACCAATTTCGAAATCCCTATCGGCGAAGAAAAGAAATTCGGCTTGCTCGTCGTAAAGCCCTTCGTTTGCTTCACGAGGCCCGTTACCGAATCCCCAAAGACAGCAGGCTTCGTTCAGGTCGATCAACAGGAATCCGACGGCAAACATAGGCGCATCTTCTCCGGCTGGATGTTCGCCGAAAGCCCCGGCCTCAATGCCGTCGAACACCCGATCTTCGACGTGTGGCTCACCGGCTGCAAAGATCCAAACGCCCCGCCACCACCGACTGAAGTTCAGGTTCAACCACCAACCGACGATGTGCCGGAAGAAGACACTGGGCAGGAAGCTCCTGCGGCTCCTGTGCAGGATTGAGGAACGGGTTTCACCTCGTTCACGCGAACACGCGGTAGAAGAAACAAAAAGTATATCTCATCTATACACGTGAAACAGTATCCCATTGTAAACCCGCTCCAAAAACATAGTTTTGGTGCGGGTCTTGTTGTGCTTGCGTGCCTTACAGGAGGAAATCGCTAACCGTTATAGTAGAGGTAGTAACTCCAGTCAGGAAAATTGTGTCGCCAGAAATCAGCGATACTAGTGTGCCGCCTTCCTGCGCGTAGATTGTTACATTTGCCGCAAAGCTTTCAATAGTCAGATCAAGACTGGTTAGGTCGATGAAGTCCTGACCACCACCGCGTGGGTTTGAATCAAAATCAAATACGATGTCGTGGCCGCCGAATTTACCGAAAACAATGGTATCATTACCTTCGCCGACATAGATCTTGTCGTCACCGCCGCCACCATCAACCCGGTCGTTGTTGCGACCACCGTCAATGATGTCGTTGCCTTGATTGCCAAACAACTGATCGTTGTCCAATCCACCAAGGAGCTTGTCATTGCCAAAGCCACCTTTGAGAATGTCTTCGCCCTTGCCACCTTTTATCAGGTCATTACCAACGCCACCATCAATGATGTCTTTGCCGTGGAAGCCTTCGAGATCATCATCGCCAACGCCACCGTCGAGCGCGTCGTCGCCAAAGCCACCGTCGATAACGTCGTTGCCAACTCCACCGTCGAGCTTGTCGTTGCCATTGCCACCCTCGATCTTGTCGTCGCCGTAGTTGCCAAACAAGGTGTCATCACCATCGCGGCCCTTGAGCGTATCATTGCCAAAGCCACCGTCAAAGTTGTCCGCACTGTTTGTGCCCTTGTACTGGGTATCACCGGCATTTGGCAGGTCTACAGTCATTGTCATCAACTGACCACCTTCAACCAATTCTCCTGAAATGCTGTAATGCGCTTGGGTATCGAGTAAGAACGTCAGCTTGTCACCACCAACAGTCTTGGTGATTTCAATCACACCCGATGATTCTTCATCCTGACCAAAACCGTTTGTGCCAAATGGCGCGGGTGTAGCCGTCGGGCCTGCTGGATTGGTGAAGCGTGCAGCATCATGCTGAGCCAGTTGGGTCAATCCGCTGAAAGGATCAACGCCATTGTCAGCCTTAGGATCATACATCCAAACCTTGGACAGGCGGGCATTGTTACCTGGATCCTCTTGCAGCACGAGAAGACCAGATTCAGTGACAGTGATGTTATCGATCATCACAGGTCCCAAAGCAGGATTTGTTTGAGCAACAGCACCTTCAAGTACGACGGAAATTTTTCCACCGAGTTCGGGGTGTTCAACATCTGTGAAATCAATGGTAAAAATCCGTGTCGGAATGCCAAGCGATGTTGCTGACGCCGGTGTTCCGGTTGTCGCGACATAGAGCCTGTTTGGATTGGTCGGATCCCAGCATGAATCTTCTGGCCTGCCAAATTGTGTCAAGATGCCGCCTGCGGCGTTGAGTTCAGCCCCCGTCATTTTCGAGACGTCACCGCCAATGCCTTGTTCGACCAGAGCAAATGAACCATTGGCTGGCGTGGCCGCAGTGTCGTCGCCGAAGTTGGCTTGAATGCCAAACAGCTTGCCGTTGGTCAGGCCTGCTTTTTCAATCGTATTGCCGGTTGCCTGCTTGTTGCCGATGTAAACATAGACTTCGCCTGGTGTGGCATCATCAGTGCCAACCACAACCGTTTTGGTGCCGCTGTAAGGATTGGCAACCGCGTTTTCAGACGAGAATTTGCCAAACATTGGCAACTCGTAGGAATTGCCTGCTTCGGCGCCCGTTACAATGTGGGCAAACGAGCGGCCTTCAGGACCAGTTTCTTCGCCGTTCATGAAAATGCGTTCAGTTGTGCCAAGACCAGAGTTGGGATCAAAGAAGGCGTTCACCGTCGGCAAGTCGGCAGAACAGAAGCGCGCAAAGGCGGTTGTCTTTTCTTCATAGAGCCCGGTAGAGGTATTGAAGATATGCACTTTCTGAATGAGATCGCCAGCCGACTTCACTTCAAACGTGGTTGTGTCGATTACGAGTTTGCTGACAAAAGCCCCTTTTGAACCATGATCGCGCACCACACCAAGAGTGCTGCCGAGTTCGTGGTTCATCAACACGGTCATGGTTCCATCACCGTTGTCGTAGGCACCCAGACCATCCGGGATACCAACCATTTTCCAAGGCGTACCATCAGCCTTGGTGCCGACAATATCGCCGACGCTCAAAATCGAATTGAAACCGACTGTGGAATTTGCAGAGACGAGATAAGGTGATTGTGTCGTTGACGCCGCCATGTGTTGCTCCTGTTGGTGGTGTTGCAATGCCGCAATTGCACCAATAGGAATGATTTATGACAAGACATTAACTACTTGCATTGAAAATTCCGAGAGATTACATTCTGCTAGATCGGTTAACGCCGCTAACGATGGCTTTCAGCAAGGCGACCACAATATTTTTATCGATGCCGACCCCGAAGATCGTCCTGCCATCAATATTGCGCAATTCCATATAAGCGACTGCACTCGCATTTGCCCCATGGCGTGTTCGCGATAATCAACCACATCGAAGGCCAAGCCAGACTCCTTCCTCAGTGCATCGACGAAGCCATCAACCGGGCCATTGCCCTGCCCCTTTGATGGCCTTCATACACCCGTCGACTGTAACCTTCGCTATGATCGGTTGTTGGCCGTGGTCGCTTGCGACACAAAAAATCGCCCCTGCATCTTTCATGACTATCTCAAATGATTTGGCAATCCCAAGTCGGTTCCAGTTCGAAACGCGCTGCTCTAGATAATCAGAATATCGATAGTTGTCAGGTTA
>CAXTLE010000113.1:0-8783 GCA_964244855.1 uncultured Aestuariivirga sp.
CTCTCACAAGCAACCCTCATGGCCTTCGTCCTGTCGATGGGCGATCTCACTGCGGTGACCCTGCTGGGTTCACAAGGCTTGCTCACACTGCCAAGCCTTGTGCAACAGCAAATGGGGCACTACCAATCAACTGCAGCAGGCGGCACAGCTTTGGTTTTGGCGTTGATTTGTTTCGGACTAAGCATGCTCGCACAAAAACTGGCGCTATGGACATGATCGGGATTTCGAATGGTACATACGCATGGCAAGGCTTTCACCTCGCCATGGACTTCGCCGTGCCACGAGCATCAATTACAGCAGTGCTTGGGCCAAGTGGTGCAGGCAAATCCACCTTGCTCAACATCATCGCTGGCTTTGAAAGCCTGAATGCGGGGCGACTAACGTTGGATAGCGCTGACCACACCAGCACGATACCAGCACAACGGCCCGTGTCATTGGTGTTTCAAGACAACAACACCTTCGCCCACATGACAGCGCGCGACAATGTCGGGCTTGGCATCTCGCCCTCACTGCGATTGAACGCAACACAATGGGCCAGCGTAGAGTACGCTTTATCAAAAGTTGGCATCGCGCATCTGGCACAGCGTAAACCCGGCGACATGTCCGGTGGCGAACGCCAACGCATTGCTCTGGCACGTGTACTTGTGCGGCAGAAACCAATCTTGTTGTTAGACGAAGCCTTCGCGGCCCTCGGCCCATCGCTGCGTGTCGAAATGTTGCAACTGGTCAAAACTTTACAGTCAGAGCAACGCCTCACAGTCCTGATGGTCACCCACCTGTTGGAAGACGCAAAGGCAATCGCTGACCATGTAATGTTTGTGGCCGAAGGAATTGTCCTTTCGCCACAATCACTGCAAGAGTTTCAAAATTCGAAAGACGCAAGCATCACTGACTATCTGCGCTGATCACCACCCCGACCCACCGCCACCGCCACCACCGCCACCTGATGATCCACCACCGCTTGACCCCGATGATGATCCCGGCGCCACGCCAGACGACGAAATCGACGACGTCAATGAACTTCCCAGATCGCGCCCAAAGCTGCGCGAGTTGAAACCACCAGAACCATAATACCAACCGCCTATCGCCCCCGCCGTAGCTCCCGCTGCGGCGGCGGCTGCAAGTATCGATGAGAACTTGTTGTTCCACTCATTCTCGCAATCCAGCGCCATGGCATAGGGCAAATAGCGCTCAAACAGCGCCGGCGTTTTTTCCGGTGGATGCAGCACTTTCAAGCGCTCCTCTTCTGCCGTCGTCATATACATGCGGAAACCTTCAATCAGATCGAGCGTGCCGCGCCCCTGTTTCGTCGGGGCTTTCAACAGCCAGAAGAACAGCAGGTTGCACACCGCCAACAGCGCTGCGGCAATTGCGAAATTTTTCAACACTGGGGAAATCGCACCAGCCGCCCAAGCCGTGGCCGGGATCAAAATACCAGCACCTACAAACGGCACGAGAAACAGCAGCCCCATCAACGATCTGATTCTGGACCAAGCGCCACCGCCACTCAAAGCACCCTTCACTGAGGCAAAGCCAACGGCAAGGATCACTACCCACCATATCGACGTGAAAAGCCCGGCGAACATGGCCTTGGGTCCGTCTTCACCAGGCAGCAGGAAGGCCGATCCCAACAACCCAACAGCGCTCAACAAAGCCCCAAGCGCAAACCACTTGAAGTTCTTCAAATACATCACACCGTCATATTCATCATCGAGCGCTGCTTCGAGCGCACCGCGCATATTGATGACCGAGGCATGGTTCGCCTGCTGCAACTTGAGCGCCGTATTTGGCGTTGCCTGATAGAGCGCAGACTCCGCGCGCGTCAGTGCCGGTCCCGCATTGTCTTTCTTCGACAGCGTGTAGTCCTCATCGTCATTGCGAATGGTCATGCGGCCTTTGACAGCAAGCCCCACAACAGCCGCAGCGAACGCCTTGTCATCATAACCCGCCTTGTAAACATAGCGCACCCCGGCAGGTCCCATGCCATCAGGCGGATGAAACAGCGGCACAACCGGTCCCTTCGGCGGATCGCGACCAACACGAAACCACGCCACCAGATAATAGATCGGCACCAGCAACAGCGTCAGGATCAATCCGAAATGGCCGAGGTTATCAACGATCCAGTCCCGCTGTTTGTAAGCCTCGCTCGGCGGCGTCACAATCCCTTTCTGCCAAGCCGCAGCGACAGTGAAACCTTGACTGGCCTCCAATCGACGCGTTGTTCTCGCTTCAAACCGATTGCCGCTGGCGGAAGTGACCTCGGCATCATGGCCGCTACTGCCTGCATAGCCGGTATAAACCGAACTCTGTTGCAACTTGGCACCCGCAGGCAATCGAATGATTGTCGAGGCCTGCTCAATCGGAAAAGTCCAGCCATTGCCGGTCACATTCCAATAGAGTTCATCGAACTTTTCAAAAAACCCAAGCTGCCGCGTGGTGTGATAGGTGATCTTGTAAGTATGGTCCCCGGACTCCAGAAAAACATCTGCATTGCCGATCTTGATGCGCTTGCCGTTACTTATTTTTTCAACAGCATAATTCTCGTCGCGGCCATCACGTTCCACACTCAAAACATCAAAACCAACCTGCACCCGCACATTGTTCTTGTCGGTATAGGTCGTCGGAAAATCCCGCAATATGCCGCGCTTGATCTGTTGCCCTTCGGCATTGACCGTAATCGTCTCGCGCACATCCAGAGAGCCATCCACATTCACCGTCACGTCACTGATGAAGTTGCGGATAACCTCCTCTGCTGCCACGGGCATTGCGGCGCAGAGCAGAACGACAAAGGCGATGAGTATGCGGCGCATGACCATCACCGCGTTTTGAAATCAACCTTCGGCACTTCACGTTGTGCCGCATCTCCGATTTCGAAAAACTCCGACTTCATGAACTTGAAGAAATTCGCCACGATGTTCGAAGGGAAACTTTCAATCATCGTATTCAGATTGCGCACCGAACCGTTGTAGTAACGGCGCGACAACTGGATCTCATCTTCAATGCCGGACAGCTTGTCCTGCAAATCCCGAAAATTCGCATCAGCCTTCAGTTCAGGATAGGCCTCAGCCACTGCAAACAACTTGCCAAGCGCACCAGACATCGCTTGTCCCACTGCCGACTGCTCATTCACACTGCCGCCCGAAATCGATTTCGCCCTCAATGCAGCAATCTCGCGGAAAAGCCCGTCTTCGTGTGACGCATAACCTTTGACTGTTTCAATCAAATTCGGAATCAAATCAGCTCGGCGCTTCAGCTGCACATCAATGCCACTCCAGCCTTCAGCCACAAGATTTTTGTTGGAGACCAATGAATTGTAAACATAGACCAAATAGCCCGCTACAACCACGATCAAACCGATCAATCCATATCCCAATGTCATGTGTAATCCCTCGCCTCTTTTGCCACAGTATCACAGTTGCAGGGCTCCACTGCAAGCGTGCCATGATTTGACCTTTTGACCATCACGCGGCTAAAAGGCGGCAAAGGACGGTTGACATGAATGCGTATAAAGGCCCCGATGGTCAGGAAGACATGCCCTATCTGTTAACGGCGGGGCCAGTCACCACATCGCGCGCTGTCAAAATTGCCATGCTTGCAGACTATGGACCGCATGACGATGAATTCCGCAACGCCGTACGTTTTGTTCGCAATGAGCTGAAACGAATAGCCGGTTGCGACGAATCCTACGACGCGGTTTTGCAGCAAGGTTCCGGAATATTTGCCATCGAAGCGGCCATCGGCACATTTTGTCCGGCGAGACGCAAAAAGACTCTTGTCATTTGCAATGGCGCCCGTGGCGAACAAACCGCTCAGATGTTCGAACGTATTGGCCGCCCCTTCTTGCGCTTGACCTATCGTGAAACCACAATGCCACGCGCATCTGACGTCGCCAAGGCCCTGGACGAAGACAAATCGATTAGTCACGTCTGGCTCTCCCACGTCGAAACCTCAACCGGCATGCTCAACCCTCTTGTTGATGTCGCGCAAGTGGTCAAGGCACGGGGACGCGTCATGATGGTGGATGCCACATCAAGTTTTGGCGGCGTGGCTTTGAATGTCTTGGAAAGCGGCTTAGATGTTTTGGTGTCCACCGCAAACAGATGCCTTGAGGGCGTACCAGGCGTGTCCTTCGTCATCGCCAAACGCGACCATCTGGTGGCAGCCAATGCACAGTGCCATTCGCTTGCACTTGATCTGAATGCGGAATGGCGCAGCTTGGAAGACAGCGGCCAATTCCGCTTCACTCCGCCCACCCATGCAGTTGTGGCGCTGCGTGAAGCCTTGCGTGAACTCAAAATTGAGGGCGGGGTTGAAGGCCGCAACAAGCGCTATCAGCATAATACCGAGACATTGCGTGAACGCTTGAAAGCCTTGGGCCTCTCACTCGCATTGGAAGATGCCTACATATCACCTGTCGTGCAAACCATACTCTCTCCGCGTGTCGCCACATTTGATTTCAAAAGATTCTACGAGGCGCTGCATGAACGGGGCTTTGCCATAGCACCCGGCCACCTCGCGCAGAAGCAATCGTTCCGCATTGGCTGCATTGGCAAGGTTGATGAGAAAGTCATGCAACAGCTTGTTGTTGCTATCGAACAGGTGTTGAATGCCATGGATGTCAGAAGCTTCGCACCGGGGGACGTATGAGGAAAACACTGTCGGATATTGAAGCACATGCGCTGGCGTCGCTCTCCGCACTGGTCGATGCCGATACAGCGGCGGCCGCTGCAAAACATTGCGCCTGGCTGCATGCTGCAGGCTACAATGGCATCAAATACATTGGTGAAGCTTTGACTGATACAGAAACGACTGCAGTCCTCGAAAAAGACCTGATGGGCCTTGATCTCAAGAATGTGTCCTGCGTTTACATATCGGCAAAAGTAGAAGCACTGTTCGCCGAATATGGCCGCCTGTTCCTGCGCAACGTGCGCCATGGCCTGTTCCTGTTGCCCGGAAGTGTGACTGGAAACTACGGCATTGGCTGCCCGGTTGATCCTGGCTTCGCACTGGGCGGTGAGCGCAGCAAAAATCCTTACGCCGAAAAAATTGACCTTGCAGTGAAAGACGGTGTCGACGTTGATGACGCACTGTGGCAAGCCCTCAGCGTCTGAACAAAACAGGGGAATTCGATGTCTGGCCCACTCTCAGGTCTCCGCGTGCTGGACTTGACACGCGTACTCGCAGGTCCTTGGGCCACACAAACGCTGGCGGACTTTGGTGCCAACGTTATCAAAATCGAAAAGCCCGGCGAAGGCGACGACACCCGTGGCTGGGGGCCCCCCTTTCTCACCAATCCTGATGGCTCACGTGGTGACGCGGCCTATTTCCAGTCCGCCAATCGCGGCAAACAATCCGTCTGCATCGATATGGCAACAGCAGACGGACAAGTGCTGTTGCGAAAACTCGCAGCGCAATCCGACATCGTCATCGAAAATTTCAAGGTCGGTGGGCTAAAAAAATATGGCCTGGATTACGACAGTTTAAAAACCGAAAATCCGCGCCTGATCTATTGCTCCATCACCGGCTTCGGCCAAACCGGACCATTCTCCAACCGCGCAGGATATGATTTCATGATCCAGGGCATGGCGGGTGTCATGTCAATCACCGGCGAACCAGACGGCGAGCCCATGAAAATGGGTGTAGCCTTTTCCGATGTCTTTGCCGGGCTTCACGCAGTCATCGGTATCACTGCAGCACTTTATCACCGTGAAAAAACCGGACAGGGCCAGCACATCGATATTTCACTTCTCGACAGTCAGGTTGCGGTATTGGCCAATCAGGCATTGAATTATCTGGTTGGCGGAAAGGTTCCGCAGCGCCTGGGCAATGCTCACCCCAATATCGTGCCCTATCAAACCTTCGAAACTTCCGATGGTCACATCATCATGGCTGTGGGATCAGACCGTCAGTACACTGAATATTGCCGCATCATCGGCGCACTGCATTTGGCAGAAGAACCCTTCACCACAAACCGTGGCCGTGTCGAAAATCGCGCCAGCCTCATTCCATTGTTGCAGCCTTACATGAAAAAAAAACCCACCGCCGAATGGGTTGAAGCCTTTGAAGCCGCCGCCGTTCCCTGCGGCGCCATCAACTCCATCGATCAGGTGTTCGAAAACCCGCAAGTCAAATCTCGCGGCCTGCAACTCGCATTGCAACGCGGCGATAGTTTGACTGTGCCTGGTGTTGCCAATCCAGTCGTGTTTTCAGCTACTCCGAACACATATGATATACCGAGTCCAAGCCTTGGCAATGCCACGGACGATATTCTGGCCAATTACCTAGGACTTGGTGGTGCAGAAATATCCAACTTGCGTGCGCGCAAAATTATCGCCTGACAGTTTTTATCGTGTGAGGCGGGTCGTGACTTGCGCTACATTCTGGCTGATGGTTTTGAATGCGTCTTTCAACTGCTGGGTGTTTATGGAATTGTAAAAATGTTGTACATCACTGCCACATGACCGCAGTAGATCTGTCGCCACTGCTTTTTCACCAGCAGAAAGACTATCGAGCGCAAAGCCGACCGTATAGATTTCAATACCCTTAGCTTTCATATTTGTGCACAGCTGTTTGGCGTTGGCACTTAGAGCATTGATATCTTGTCCCTTCCAGCCTCGAAATGTGTTGTAGCCCCCATCTGTCATCAAGATTGCAATCTTGCGAAGCTTGGGCTTGCCGTTGGCATTTTTATCAGTCAGTAGCGTATAGCTTTTGGGCTGACTTTGGCCAGTCCAGATGTTTTTCCATTCAGGCGAAAGCATATACCAGCTGAACGCGGTGCCAAGCACGCCACCTGTGGCACCAAACGCCTCAAGCCCAGAAATTTTGTCTGCTAACGCGGATTTGTTGTTTGTCAACGGCAACACTTCATCGGACTGCGCAACATCGGCACAGGCACCGTCGGGCGTGTAGTTCCAATGTTCTGCAGGATCAGCTTTCTTTTTTCCAAGCTTTGTTGTTGGTTTGGCGCTGGAACTGTCTTCGCCGTCAACCATGCGTCCGCCATCATGGGCATTGAGCCAAAAGCCAGCACCGGGTGCCGTGTCAGTCAATTCGAATGCTGATGTGGCATTGTAAAAACGGTCTGTAACACAAGGCATTAGTTTCCAATTGTTATAATTGAGCGTCGCATATGCGCCGCAACTCCAGCTACCATCATTTTCGCTACCACCCACACCTGAACCGGCGGTACACATCTTGAACCAACCTGACCAGTTGGGTGTGAGATTTGTCAGTTTTTTCATGATTGATGAACCACCGCCATCTGGCCCCACGCGCACCCGTGTCGAAAATGGCACTATGGCCATCTTGGAGGTAAAGGTTGACTGGTCGTCCCAAACCACTGTGTTTACCAGGTCGGTTGCAGCGGCTTTCAATGCAGATATTTTTGATCCTGTCGTACAAGGCCCATTTCCGTCATCACACATTGATCCCGTTACATCAAGCATGACCGAAATCTCAAGATCGGAGTCGGGTGGATTTGACCCCGCTTCCGCCACTGCAGCTTCCGCGATGTTGCTGGACACAACTGTCAATGTGTTGATACCAATAGCCTTCAGCAGTGACGTTTCAATTTCGGCTTGACCGAAAGCCGCAAGACCGTTGCCCTTGCTGTTCTTTTTGAAGCCAATGCTGTTCACCTTGAAAAGTCGCTTGTCCACTGACGCGTCGTAGTATTTCTGCGCCACGGCAATCGCCTCGGCATAATTATTCTTGTTTTCCACCAATAATTGAGTGCCTGCGAGCACAGCCCCATCCATGGCGGAAAAAATGTTGGTTTGCGCGCCAGTCAGGCGATACATGTCGATACCGGCACCTGCAGCAGTCAACAATGGAACGGCCGCTACAGCAAAAACGGTGGTTGTGGTACCGGACACATTCCTGAGCAGACTCAATAAACTTTTGCGCATCTGGTAGTACTCCCGAGCTATGCCATCTTCGGCGGGAATACTATGACCAAGAAGCCTGTAAAAAGCCTTTCAGATAAATTTCAATTTTTAAACATGACAGCTCGAACACGCAAAAAAGGGAGAAAAACCAATGTCTTTCTCCCTCAGTCTAAATCAAAGCTTTATTGACCCTCAAACACGGCCTGCCGGAGTCATTTTATCCACGACATCCGGCAGAACCATAGCCAGACGCTTCAACAATTCTTCGCGGCTCAAACCAGTTTGTTTGGCCAAGCCATCAATGACATCGACGCCAATGCTGGCTTCGACTTCGGGTTCGGTAACAGGTTCGTTGGCACCAGTTCCAACCCAGCTATCGGCTTTCTGGCCAAATCCATTTTTACGAAACCCATCAATCAAGGGACCCAAACCGCCTGCGGGGGTTGAGTCGCCTACGGCTGCTGTGGACTTGTCGGTCAAGCCTTTGACAAATTCCCCAATCTTGTCGCGGTTTTGATAACCGGCGACAGCAACGAGACCGAGCAAAGCGGCGAGGGAGGGCATTGAGGATTTAGCCATGGGAAACTCCTGTTGAAATCAATGATCGCTTAAATAGGTATGCAACTTCCGCAATTCAAGGCAAGAGGGAACAATTGCGTAACCATGACATTATGTTAATGTAAAACGCGAACGTCAACTGCGAGGAGCAACACATGGGTATTATCAGCACAATCATTTTCGGTCTGGTCATCGGCGTCATTGCCAAGTTTTTGATGCCTGGAAAAAACGAACCGTCAGGTTTTATTCTCACTGCTATTCTTGGCATTGTCGGTGCCATGTTGGCAAGCTACGGCGGCCAGGCATTGGGTTTCTACAAGGACGGACAAAGCGCCG
>CAXTLE010000114.1:0-8724 GCA_964244855.1 uncultured Aestuariivirga sp.
GTGGTTCTGCCGCGTATTGCGGCCATTCTGGAAACTCGCCGCAATCGCATTGAGGGTGACCTTGCGCGGGCTTCGGCTTTGAAGGAAGAAACCGAGGCTGCGCTCAATTCCTATCAAAAGGCTTTGTCGGATGCACGTGGCAATGCCAATGACATCGCAAAGTCCACCCGTGACACGGTGAACACCGATGTGTCGAAGCAACAGGCGGCGCTAAATGCGTCGTTATCGGCCAAGGCTGTTGATGCAGAGGCGAAGATTGCATCGGCCAAGGCGAAGGCCATGGCTTCGGTAAATGACATAGCGGCTGATACAGCGACAGACATCGTTGCCGCCCTTACGGGTGGCAAGGTGACAAAGACGGCCATCAGCAAAGCGCTGGCGGCAGCGAAGTAAAGGAACAGCACGATGCATTTCGACAATACATTCTTTGCCTTCGTCGCCCTTGTGCTTTTCCTCGGCATTGTGCTGTGGGCTGGTGCGCATAAAAAAGCCGGTGCTGCCCTCGATGCACGGGCTGACCAAATTTCCAAAGACATTGCTGATGCACGCAAGTTGCGTGAAGAAGCCGAAGCGCTGCTGGCGGAATACAGGCAGAAGAAGCTTGATGCTGAAAAAGAAGCGGCGGGCATTATCGCGCAGGCAAAGTCTGATGCGGTGGCTTATGCCGAAGACGCCAGGAAGAAGCTGGCTGATTCACTTACCCGCCGCACCAAGCAGGCGGAGAACAAGATCGCACAGGCGGAAGCTGCTGCCGTGAAAGAGGTTCGGGCTGCGGCTACGGATTTGGCAATACGCGCTGCCTCCTCCATCATTGCTGATGGAGCCAGGGGCAAGGGCGGAGTCTCGCTGATTGCTGAGTCGATTGCAGCTGTGAAGTCGCGTTTGAATTGATCGTATCGTAGAATTGCTCCGGTTATAAACTCGTAGTTCCCACGAGTGAGCACGAGTGAGCACGAGTGTTTGGGGGAAATAGTAGGTTGATAAAAGCCCCCCATATCGTCATTCCAGCCACGCGTAGCTCTTGCGGAGCGCGAGCTGGAACCCCGCTTTTTTCGCGATTTGCGTCACTTGTCCCGAAGGCGGGGTTCCAAATCACCCGCGATAGGGCGGGCGTTTGGAATGACGGAATTTGGTTTTTTGTTGTGTGAATTTTACTGTGCTGGCACAGTTCATGTTTGAAGCACTGAGGAGACGCTCCATGTTGAAAACCCGTGCACATCTCGTTGTCTGTCTTTTGATCGCCTTGTTCATGGCCCCTGCCCTCGCGCAGGACATCAAGCCGATGACGGATGACGAGAAAAAAGCGGTTTGGACAGCTGCGAATGCGGCGATGATCAATGGACCGACGGACGTGCCATTGGGGGATCAGGCCAAGCTGCATCTCGACGCGGCACATGTTTTCCTGCCGCGCAAAGAATCAATCGATGTCATGAACATGTGGGGCAACAGCACGGGTGATGGTTTTTATGGACTGGTCTTCGACAAATCCACTGATGTGCAGTGGACAATTGCGATTGACCATGTGGCAGAAGGCTTCGTGAAAGATGACGACGCCAAGACCTGGAATGCGGATGAGTTGTTGCAATCGTTGAAAGACGGCACGGCTGCACAAAACGAGCAACGGGCAAAACTTGGCATTCCCGCGCTCGAAATTACCGGATGGGTGCAAAAGCCCAATTATGATGCGGGCAAACATCAATTGGCATGGTCGGTCAAAGGCATTGATCCCAAAGCCCCGGCCGATGCGCCTTCCACGATCAATTACAATACTTATGCCTTGGGCCGTGATGGATATTTTCAAATCAATCTGATGACGACGAACAAGGGCATTGATGTGGACAAAGCGGCGGCACTAAAAGTTGTTGGCGGTGTCGATTATGTTGCGGGCAAGCGCTACGCGGATTTCAATGCCGCCACAGATCATATTGCGGAATATGGTTTGGCGGCTTTGGTCGCAGGTGTGGCGGCAAAAAAATTGGGGCTGCTTGCTGTGGCGGGTTTGTTCCTGGCGAAGTTTGCGAAAATCATCATTGCGGCGATTGCAGTTGGTGGTGGCGGATTGTTCAAGTTCTTCCGCAAGAAGTCTGATCCGTCTTGATCAAAATCCTCATACTGCTTTTCTCTGGCGCAAAATTCGGCAAACTTCTGTTCTCCGTCGGCAGCATGCTGCTGACGATATGGGTCTATGCGCAGATTTATGGCATGTCATTTGCTGTTGGGTTTGTCGTGATGTTGGCCATTCATGAAATGGGGCATTACACGGCGGCACGGCAGCGCGGGCTTGATGTGAGCCTGCCGGCATTCATTCCATTCGTGGGCGCATGGATCAACTTGCGTGAACATCCGCATAGTGCCGAGACGGAAGCTTATGTGGCTTATGCCGGACCATTTGTGGGTTCGCTGGCGGCCTTTGCAGCATTCTATCAGGCGCAGATTTCAGGCGATGATTTCTGGATGGCGCTGGCCTACTCCGGTTTCATGCTGAACCTGTTCAACATGCTGCCAATCTCGCCGCTGGATGGCGGACGGATTACGCAAGTGTTGTCGCCACGCATCTGGCTGTTGGGTGCGCCGATGTTGGCAGCGTTGTTCCTCTATCGGCCAAGCCCGATGCTGGTGCTTGTTGGTATCATGTGCATTCCAAGCTTGATGGCGGCGTGGAAGTATAACCCCAGTTCGCCCGAAGCGCTGGCCTATCGTGATTTGCCGGATGCGACGCGCTATGAATATGCGCTGATGTATTTCGGGTTGACGGCGTTTCTCGCGATCATGACGTATGAGTCGCATTTGTTGCTGCGGCACGGGTCGCTGTGAGGCTTACGCACCGTTGAAGCGTTCGCCGGTCCAGGGGTTGAGGGTTGGAATACCACACATTACAAATGGATTTTGGTCTCGCGTCACGACTACGAGATCGCTTTTAAAAGCGACTGCCGCTATCAACATATCTGCCTCAGGTGAATAACGGTGCACCTTTTTCATGTGTCGCGACAGAATTCTCCATTGTACCAAAACGTCTTCAGTGACCTTGAGGATCCGGTCGTGCATCCAAGGGCGGATGATTTCAGCTATCCATTCTTTCAGTTTTTGGCGTTTAACAAGATCATCGACCAACTCTGCACCAAAACAGAGTTCAGCCATCGTGACGTCCGATGTAAAAAGCTGCAGGACATCCTGGTTGCCCATCCATGCTACTACTTCAGCAGACCTGCTCGTCTTGCGCATCTCAGAGATGACGTTTGTATCAAGAAGGTATCCGTTCATCGTGATCAATCGTCAAAACTGAAGTCGCGGTCGTGACTGGCAACAGGTCGTTCGGGTAATTCAAAATCAATGGCTGGGCCAGCAGACAAAGCGCGCACAAAATCCTCTCCAGTCATCTTGGCAAAATCAATAATGTTCCGCTTTGCCGCTGAAACGACAACGGCGGGCTGACCATGCACTGTCACAGTTTGAGGACCTTCAGTCTGGGCCAAACGAATAACTTCACTCAGCCTGGCCTTGGCATCTTGCATTGACCACGTACGTACATGCTTGTTCATCGTGCACTTCCAATTCTGTCTAGTCAGACTAGTTTGAATTTTCCCCGACGTCAACCCGTCAGCTGCTGACAGGTTTGAGTGGAATTGCGCTCTATAATGATTTGGAAGCGAGTATGAACGCATGGCCACCGACACTATACAATCCAAACACTTCACACTCGAACCCGTGTGGTTCATTCACGTGGAACTTGCGGCGCGGGATGATGCGCGGGTGCGGGAGGCAGTGACCAAGGCAGTTGGATTGTTTTATGGCAGCTATGACCGGGTGGCTTTGGAGACGTCGGAGGGTGTGCAGTTTTTTCATCCGATCAAGGGATCGCGTGTGGGTGAAGCCGACACCATCATCAGCATGCCTGTGCGGGTTCTATCGTTCTCGATTGTGCGTGAAGACGCGCTGTTGAAAGCAGCGCTTGAGGCCATTCATCACGCGCACAGTTATGAAGAGCCGGTCATCTACATCACAGAAAGCATGGCATCCCGCGCCATCTATCCGGAAAGTCGCGACAATCCCAATCGCTGGTGGAACCGGGGATTTGCCGAGTGACGGGAAGACAGGCGTGATTGCAATTGATGCCAAATCATTTCAGAAAATCAAAAAATCCGGGCGGCGGGCCGCTGAGCGTTTCGACAGTGCTGCGTTCAAAGTGACCGCGTAGACAGCCCACCGTGTAAGGGAAATCTTCGGTGGCGACGTAGTGATACATGGTGATTTTTTTACCGTCCCACATGATGTCGCTGGTGGTGCCGTGGCATTCGTCGAGGTCAGCGCTTTGCTTGCCGTCAGCGGTGTAGATGCCGAAACCGTCGATGGCGTATCCGACAAGCCCTTGTGACGGGTTGCAAGGGCTGAGGCTGTGGTGGTGATAGATGCCTGCCGGTTGCGGATGGCCGTCGCATTTCTCTTGCACCTCATGTGCCACGGCATCGCGGCCGGGCGCATCAATGGCGCTGAAGAGCGGAACGCCTGAAAGCAGTATGCCGACGGCGCCGGGCGCGCAGCTTGGTTGTTCCGCCAAAGTTGGATTGGCGGGAATGCTGAAAGCAAGGCTTTGGGCTTCGATGCTGTTGGGGTTTTGATCGTAACGATAGGCTTCTGAATTTTTCGGGATGGGGTAGATACCTGTGCCATGAGGCGGCAGGCCGTTGCCGGTGAAAATGCGCTTGCCGTCCTTGACCTTGATGCTGAAGCTGGAGGGCCATTTCACATCACCGGGCACTTGTGGCTTTGCTGTCTTGTCGAAGGTTTTGCTGGTGAAATTTATCCAAGGGCCATCAACATTCGCGCCACCACCTCCGGGATCAATGCGGCAAGGCCAGAGGTGGGACTTTTGCGGGTGATCGGATTTGAGAGTGTCGCCGAGCGGGAGATGCTTGAGGTCGTGGGCAAAGCCGGGAGTGGCGAGGAGGGTGAGTATGATTGCGATGCGCATGGATGGCTCCGGTTTTAAAGTCGGTACTTGCGGCGCATCCTTCGAGGCTCGCAAGGGCTCTCACCTCAGGATGAAGGATTAATATATTTCCTCACCCTGAGGTGCCCGCCTTTCGCGGGCCTCGAAGGGCCGTGGGGTTACTCTGCCGCCTCCATGTAATTCTCAATTGGTGGACATGAGCAGACCAGGTTGCGATCCCCGAATACGTTGTCCACGCGCGCCACAGGTGGCCAGTATTTGTCGTTGGGGTAACCTGCCAGCGGGAAGTAGGCTTGTTCGCGGCTATAGGAATGTGTCCATTCGCCGAAAAGCTGTTTGTGTGTGTGGGGGGCATTTTTCAGGGGGTTGTCGGCTTTATCCAAACGCCCCTCCTCCACAGCCTTGATTTCACCTGCGATGGAAATCATGGCGTCGCAGAAGCGATCGAGTTCGCGTTTGCATTCGCTTTCGGTGGGTTCGATCATCAGTGTGTCGACAACAGGGAAGGACATGGTGGGGGCGTGGAAGCCGTAGTCGACGAGGCGCTTGGCCACGTCTTCAACGCCGAGGCCCGTGCGTTCTTTCAACCAGCGCAGGTCGATGATGCATTCATGCGCCACGTAGCCGCCGGGTCCGGTATAGAGTACGGGGAAGTGTGGAGCGAGGCGCTTGGCCATGTAGTTGGCGTTGAGGATGGCCATGATGGTGGCTTTGCGCAAACCTTCGCCGCCCATCATGGCGATGTACATCCATGAGATGGGGAGAATGCTGGCTGAGCCCCAGGGTGCGGCGGAGACGGCTCCCTGGTCGCCATTGCGGCCTGCGGCGGGGTTGACGCCGTTCACAACGGCGTGGCCCGGCAGGAAGGGTGCGAGGTGGGCGCGCACACCAATAGGTCCCATGCCCGGCCCGCCACCGCCGTGGGGAATGCAGAAGGTTTTATGCAGGTTCATGTGGCAGACGTCGGCACCCAGTTCGGCGGGCCGCATGATGCCGACTTGTGCGTTGAGGTTGGCACCATCGAGATAAACTTGCCCACCATTGTCGTGGATGATTTTGCAGATGTCGATGACGGCTTCTTCGAACACGCCGTGGGTGGAGGGATAGGTGATCATAAGGGCCGCGAGATTGGCGGCGTGTTGCGTGGCTTTGGCTTGCAAATCTTTCACATCAACATTGCCGTTTGTATCGCAGCCTACAATGACGATCTGCATGCCAGACATTGCCGCCGACGCTGGATTGGTGCCGTGGGCTGATGTGGGGATGAGGCAGATGTTGCGGTGATGGTCGCCCCGCGACTCGTGATAGCGTTTGATGGCGAGCAGGCCTGCGTATTCACCTTGGGAGCCCGCGTTGGGTTGCAGGGATACGGCGTCAAAACCTGTGATCTCCGCCAGCATTTCCTCAAGCTCTTCGAAGAGTTGCTGATAACCTTGGGTCTGCTCCAGTGGTGCGAAGGGATGCAGCAGCGAGAAATGCCGCCAGGTGATGGGGATCATTTCGGATGTGGCGTTGAGCTTCATGGTGCAGGAGCCCAAGGGGATCATGGCTTGGTCGAGGGCCAGGTCTTTCGCCTGTAAATGCCGCATGTAGCGCAGCATTTCAGTTTCGGAGTGATAGCGCGAGAACACGGGATGGGTGAGAAAGCTTGAGGTGCGTTCGAGTGCTTTTGGCAGGGCTGGTTTCACACTTGCGTCCACAACATCAAGATCCGTGTACAGAGCATCTGACTTGAAGATCGACAGCAGTGTGTTCACTTCCTTGCGGCGCGTGGTCTGGTCGAAGGACATGGCGATGTGATCGGCATCGACAAAGCGCAGGTTGATCTGTTTTTCCTTGGCCTTGGCCCAGAGCATGTGGGCGCGGCCCGGCACATGCAGTGTCACCGTATCAAAGAAATGTCTGGTGATCACGGTAAAGCCAAGATCGGATACAGCTTTGGCGAAAATCTGCATGAAGCGTTGCGTGCGCTCAGCGGTTTTCTGAATGCCTTTCGGGCCGTTGTAGACGGCGAACATGGATGCAGTGATGGCGAGCAGCACTTGCGCGGTGCAGATGTTGCTGGTGGCTTTTTCACGGCGGATATGTTGTTCGCGGGTTTGCAGCGCCATGCGAAGGGCGCGGTTGCCTTGGGCGTCAACCGACACGCCAATCAGGCGGCCGGGCATGACGCGCTTGTGCTCGTCCTTCGTTGCGAAGAAGGCCGCATGCGGCCCGCCATAACCCATGGGCACGCCGAAGCGTTGGGCGGAACCGATGGCGACATCAGCGCCCAATTCGCCGGGTGGTGTGAGCAGGGCCAGCGCCAACAAGTCGGTGGCCATGATGGAAAGTGCGCCTGCGGATTTGAGGGCGGTGATGATGGAGCGGAAGTCGCGTACTTCGCCGGAGGAGCCGGGATAGGAGAGCAGTGCCGCGAATACTTTTGTGGCGTCGAGATCTTTCAGCGGATCGCCGATTTTGACTTCAATGCCAAAGCCCTTGGCGCGGGTTTCGATGACGCTGATGGTTTGCGGATGTGTATCAGCATCGACGAAGAAAACATTGGCAGCGGATTTCGACACGCGCCGCGCCATGCCCATGGCTTCGGCAGCTGCCGTTGCTTCATCAAGCAAGGAACCATTGGCAATGTCGAGGCCCGTCAGGTCCATGACCATTTGCTGGTAGTTGAGCAAGGCTTCGAGGCGGCCTTGAGAGACCTCGGCTTGATAGGGCGTGTAAGCCGTGTACCAGCCGGGGTTTTCCAAGATGTTGCGCAGGATGACTTTTGGCGTGACGGTGCCGTAGTAGCCCATGCCGATCATTGAGGTGAAGACGTCGTTGCGCTCAGCGGCTTTACGCAAATACGAAAGCGCCGTGCGTTCTGCCATGGCGGGGCGCATGTCGAGCTTGCGTTTTGAACGGATTTTTTCCGGCACGACTTTCGCGATAAAATCTTCGAGATTTGCCGCGGTGAATTCACGCAGCATCTGTTTGGTTTCGATCTCATCAGGGCCGATGTGGCGCGAGATGAAATTGGCACCGGGTTCGAGGTCTTTGAGGGAGAGGGTCATTGATTCACTCATTTTTAAACGTGGCAGTATCGCGTAATCTTCACCCTCCCCCTTGTGGGGAGGGCCGGGGTGGGGGTCGTTCAGGCCTCAAACGAAAAGAAGGAATTGTTTCAATTCTTGTGATCGGAGCGACCCCCACCCTAACCCTCCCCACAAGGGGGAGGGGACTTGGGAGTTTATCCTATCAGCTTGTCGTAAGAGGCCTTGTCCATCATGCCTTCAAGCTGGGATGGATCGGCGATTTTGATTTTCATGAACCACGCGGCACCTTCGGCGTCTTCGTTGACGAGGCCCGGGCTGTCGGTGAGTTTGGTATTGATGGCGATAATTTCACCCGTGATTGGCGCGTAGACGTCGCTGGCGGCTTTCACACTTTCAACAACAGCGGCGTCCTTGCCCTGCTCCACGGTTTTGCCGACGGCAGGCAGATCGACGAAGACAACATCGCCCAATTGTTGTTGCGCGTGTTCAGTGATGCCGACAGTGGCGATGTCGCCCTCAACGGAGAGCCATTCATGTTCGGTGGTGTATTTTTTCATGGGTGGGGTTCCTGTTGGATTTGAGTTTGTGTTGAGGAAGGGACCTCATCAGCCCTTCGGGCAGCTTCTCCAGGGGAGAAGCGATTCGCTTTTAGACCTCCCCAGATAGTCCGGGTTTAAGGGAGGACTTTCCACCAGTCGCTTCTCCTCTGGAGAAGCTGCCCGAAGGGCTGATGAGGTCCTT
>CAXTLE010000115.1:0-8697 GCA_964244855.1 uncultured Aestuariivirga sp.
GGCCCTAGGCAGCACAGCGTGATGGTTCCTGCTGGATGCTGCATCAGGGTGTCGACGATGAAATCAACCGCATATTGCTTTTGCAGTGGCATTGTTGGATCAGGCAAATCCGGACCATCAAGGCCAGTGCGGCCGTGGACGTGTTCGGCTGTGACCAGCGTGCGAACCATTGGGCGGATGGCGCCGGAATAAACCTTGATGTCCGATCGTCCTGCCAGTTCGCAAATCTTGCGGGCATTCACTTCGGTCAAGGCTAACGGCACATTGCCTGCAACAGCGGTGATGCCGAGGATGTCGATTTGGGGCGATGCAAGTGCCAGCAATATGGCGACGGCGTCGTCCTGGCCGGGATCAGTGTCGATGATGATTGGGTGAGACATTATTTTTCCGCTTGGTTTTCTCCATCTTTTTGCGCAAGTGATATGTGAGCGCAAGGGAAATGCAGTGCTTCAGCTCTGCCACGGGCATGGGTTGGCCCAGCGCAAATACGATGCTGCGCTGATCAACATATGTCATCTGTTTGGGATAGCGGTTACGAAATTCGTCGATCAAGCCGGATTGGCAATGCACATAAACTGCATATTTGTTGGGATCACTGCGTAACGCGTCAATGCGAATAGTGCTGCCGCTTTTCGTTTGGGCGGTGATAAAACTCAATTGGTCCCAGCGCAGGGCTTCCTCGAGTGGTCCAACCCCCTCAGTTGTGCGGGCCGTGTCCAAAACGAGATCACGCAAAGACATCAACGCTGTTTTCATTTCGGTGTTTTGGTTTTTGAAATGGTTGACTGCAAGGTTCATGGTTTGAAATCCGGAAAGAACTGGTCGGACATCCGGCTGATATAGGATGTGAGTTTGGTGCGGGTGCGAATATAGTCGCCTATAGGGCTTTCGAAATAGGGTGTGCTCGCCGCCCAGAGAAAAGCACATACTGACGCGTCAACAGCGCTGACTCTTGCGCCGAGGAAATAGGTGTTGCCTGCCAACAGAGCTTCAACCGCGTCGATATCGCCTTTTGCAAGTTCCAAACGCTCTTCCGAGGTATGCCTGCCCAATCCCTGCAGATTTTGGGTTTTACGAATCTTTCTACGTACAATGCGCGCGATAAGCGGACGGATCGGCGCTGGCGCCGCTGCGAAAAACTGATAAGGCCCCTTGTAGAAGTTTTCATCATTCAGCCAACGGACGCTCATGGAGAGGAAATAGAAATGCTCTTCCAACATGCGGGCAACGGACCAGCCTATGGCCAAATCAGTTTTGCTGTAGCCACCAGAAAAATCTACGCCATGAGAGGTTTCGAGATGACGCATGAGGAAGTGCGAGTCGGCGATCACGGTGTTTCCATCGGTGAGGTAGGGTGCCTTGCCTTTGGGGGCTTTGTTGAACACCATTCGGTCTTCGACAAAAGGCAAACCTGACATTTTCATAAGGATCATGGCTTTCAGGCAAAAGGGACTGGCATCGGGCAAGCCGAAGAGTGATCCAAAGACGTGCAACTTTAACATTTTGTTCTCCCGTGGTTGTGTGTAGCCTACTGTCATGTTGCTGACAAAACCTGTCAGGACTGTTAGTGTAGTTTCCAAACATGAGACGCGCAGAACGACTGCTTCGCATAATCCAGATTCTTCGCCGCCATCGGCGTCCGGTGAAAGGCCAGAGCATGGCTGAAGAGGTGGAAGTTTCGCTGCGTACACTTTACCGCGACATTGCTGATTTGATTGTCGATGGAGTGCCCATTCGTGGTGAGGCCGGCATCGGTTATGTTTTGGGTGAAGGGTATGACGTGCCGCCACTTATGTTCAACGCTGATGAACTGGAAGCTGTCATGCTGGGCTTGCGTTGGGTGGAGCGGCGCGGCGACCGGGATTTGTCGCGGGCGGCGCAAGATACGATTGCGAAAATTGGCGCGGTGTTACCGCAAGGGTTGAAGCCGTTTTTGTTCGACTCAGGGCTATTGGCACCGCCTGTATTTCACAAGACTGTCGATTCTGTTGATGTAGCGGCGTTGCGGCAAGCTGTGAGGGAACAGCGCAAGGTGACGCTGGTCTATCGTGATGAGCAGGACAAAACCACGGAGCGGGTGATTTGGCCGATCGGAATTTCGTATTTTGATGCGCAGCGGCTGGTTATCGGGTGGTGCGAGTTGCGCAATGATTTTCGCTCGTTCCGCACGGATCGGATGGTGGAAGCGATGGTCAGCAAGGATAAATACCAAGAACGGCGGAAGGCGTTGTTGAAGCGTTGGCAGGAGCAGCGGACGAAGGAGGGCTTGTTGATGCCCTACGATGCTTTGGCTTGAACCTGACCTGACGCCACGAGCGCCAAGGCTTTCACATAAAGCGGATGCTCCACTGTCAAGACGCGGGCGGCCAGGGTTTCTGGCGTATCGGTATTCAAAACAGGCACAATTGCACGGCTAATAACTTCGCCGCCGTCGAGTTCTTCGTTTACAAAATGCACCGAAGCGCCGTGAGTTTTCGCATCGTCTTCTATGGCGCGTTCGTGGGTGTGCAGGCCTTTGTAGAGTGGCAGCAGCGATGGGTGGATATTCAGCATGCGGCCTGCCCATGGCCGGATCAGCACAGGCGTCATAATGCGCATGAAACCGGCACAGCAGATGAGGCTGAGCTTGTGTTTTTGCAGCTCGGCGTTGAGTGCAGCGTCGAATGCTTCGCGAGTGGGGTAGAGTTTATGATTGACGACAGCTGTGGGTATATTCTGTTCATTTGCATATGCCAACCCGCCAGCCTCTGGTTTGTTCGACGCTACGAAAACAATCTCAGCGGGGTAGGCAACATCGCGCGATGCTTCGACGAGGGCGCGCAGGTTGGAGCCACGCCCGGAAATCAGAACACCGACGCGTTTTTTCTGCATCAAGCGAGGGTGCCCGAATAGGCCACTTGCGCTTCTTTGCCCTTGCGCTTGGCGATCGTGCCAAGATTGACCACCGTTTCGCCTGCACGTTTCAGTGCTGCCATTGTAGTCTTTGCATCCTTCGCAGCGACGACGACGATCATCCCAATGCCACAGTTGAAGGTGCGTAGCATCTCCGTTTCTGCCACGCCGCCTTCGGCTTGCAGCCATTTGAACACAGGTGAAAAGGGAACGGCGTCTAGGTTGATTTGCGCCAGTGTTCCCTTAGGGAGAACGCGGGGAATGTTTTCGGTGAACCCACCGCCGGTGATATGGGCGAGGGCTCTGATGCTTTTGCCCTTCTTGATCACTTTCAGAAGTGACTTCACATAAATGCGGGTTGGGGTGAGCAGGGCTTCAGCGATGGTCTTGCCCTTGGCGAATGGGGCTTTGTCCGTGAGCTTAACGCCCGATGTTTCGACAATGCGGCGGATCAGTGAATATCCGTTGGAGTGCGGGCCGGACGAGGCGAGGCCCAGAATGACGTCGCCAGTTTTCACATCGGCCCTAGGCAGGATTTTTTTGCGCTCTACTGCACCCACTGCGAATCCTGCAAGGTCGTAATCGCCGCCGTGATACATGCCGGGCATTTCAGCAGTCTCGCCACCGATTAAAGCGCATCCCGCCTGTTTGCAGCCGTCAGCTATGCCTGCGATCACTTCGGTTGCGTCTTTTACGCTGAGCTTGCCCGTGGCGTAATAGTCGAGAAAGAAAAGCGGTTCTGCACCTTGGACAACAAGATCGTTGACTGACATGGCGACGAGGTCAATGCCGACGCCGCGATGAATGCCAGAATCGATTGCCAGCTTCAGCTTGGTGCCAACGCCATCGTTGGCGGCCACCAGTACCGGATCCTTGAAGCCGCAAGCCTTTAAATCGAACAATCCGCCGAAGCCACCCAAGTTCGGTGTTGAGCCTTTGCGCTTGGTGGATTTAGCCAAGGGCTTTATGGCGGTGACAAGGTCATTTCCGGCGGTGATATCCACACCGGCGTCGGCATAAGTCAAACCGTTCTGTTTTGCTTGTTTGCTGCTGTCCATGCCGCTAGTTTGCCCCAAATTCGTGCTGAACTGATTTGTGGGCCTGTTAGCCCATTTTACCGGGCCAATGAAAGCCCGAATGGGTGTTATGGGGACAATTCTGAAAACTTATCTTCTGGCTTTTGTGCTGTGCTGTTGGGCAAACGTGGTTTTCGCCGCGGGACCGGTGGAAACCAGCGTATTCGCGGTGCAAGGCGTTGACGTCGATTTGACTGACGTCGATGCAGATATTGCCAAGAACAAGGCACTGGTTGCAGCGCAAATGAAAGCTTTCGCCACCTTGGCTGAGCGATTGGGTAATCAATCGATTGTCGATGCCGTTGCAAAATATGACGAGAAGCGTGTTTTGCCGTTTTTGAAATCATTGTCAATTGAAGAGGAGAGCATCAGCCCCGGACGTTACAAGGGTAAGCTGACAGTGCGTTTTCTACCCAGCAAGATCCGGGCGCTTTATGGCGATTTTGGTGTGAAAGTGGGTGGTGAGCAGGGGCCAAGTTTGTTGATCCTAGCGGTTTGGAAGGGGGCGACTGGCGACGTGTTGTGGGAGGATAATCCGTGGCGGCAGGCTTGGATAAATTTACGCGCCGAACAATCGCAAATTCCGATCATTGTGCCACTGGGTGATTTCGACGACACAGAAATGATTTCCGTGACGGACGTGTTGAGTGAAGACGCGGTAAAAATCGAAGCAATTCGGAAACGCTATGACGTCAAGAAGGTGATCATTGCTTTTGCAGAACCTGCAGAAAATGGAGCGGTTCATGCACGGATGAATGGTGACTCGCCGTTGGGGAAATTGAGTTTCGATAAAATTTACGATGGTGAAACCGGTCGTGTGGAGGATTCGACTGCACTTGCAGCTCAGCGTTTTCATGCAGTGATGCTTGAAAAGTTCAAATCCGGTGTTGCCAAGGTGGTGGATCAGAGGCGGCAATCAGAGGTGAATGCGCGTAAGACTTTAAGTGTTCGTGTGCCATTTTCCGGACCATCGGAATGGAATGGTTTGCGATCGCGCATTCTTTCGACTCCAGGCGTGACCGGTTTGGATGTATCGACATTGGGCGCGGATGGTGCGGTGGTTGCATTGACTTTCATCGGATCGCCGGATGACATGCAGTCTTCGATGCAGGCTAGTGGTTTGAAACTGTCACACGGTGGAGATGGATGGCAAATTTCGCCGTTTTAGGATTTATTAATCGTAACATTACAGGGGCCAAAGAATGATATTGCAGAGGCAAACGGGTTTTTGGCTGGTGGCATTGTTTGCATTCATTCTGATGCTTTGGTTGTTGCAGACTATTTTACTGCCATTCATCGCTGGATTTGTGCTCGCGTATTTTTTGGATCCTGTTGCTGATCGATTGGAGAAACTGGGACTGCCGCGCATTGTGGCGACATTGGTCATATTGTCGATTGCAATAGCTGCGGTGGTATTGGTTGTGCTGATTGTAGCCCCTGTACTGGCTGACCAAGCGGTGAAACTTGCGCAAGATTTGCCTGGATTGGCCAAAGCTCTTGTGGCGCGATTGGATGAGGTTATGCCCAAAAGTTTCAAGGACATGCTGGCTGGCGCTGGCGGCTCTGCTTCTGGTTCTTTGGGCGATGTTGTGGGGAAAGCGACAGGCTGGGCAGCGACATTCATTCAATCGATCTGGTCAGGTGGCATGGCGCTGGTAAACACGCTTTCGCTGCTGGTGGTAACGCCCATTGTTGCCTTTTACCTGTTGGCTGATTGGGATCATTTGGTGGCAAAAGTGGATAGCTGGGTACCGCGGGACCATATTGACGAAGTGCGGGCGATTGCACGAGATATCAATACGGCACTGGCAGGTTTTATCCGGGGGCAGGGCACGGTTTGTCTTTTGCTTGGATTGTTTTATGCAATCGGGCTGTCGTTGGCCGGATTGAAATTCGGTTTGGCCATTGGCATGGGGGCAGGGCTTTTGAGTTTTATTCCCTATGTCGGGGCGATCATAGGCGGCGTTCTGGCTATTGGTGTAGGACTAGTGCAGTTCTGGCCGGACTACACAATGGTACTCATCGTCATCGGAATTTTTGCTGCTGGACAGTTTATTGAAGGCAACTTCCTGTCGCCAAAACTCGTTGGTGGTTCAATCGGGTTGCATCCGGTGTGGATGATGTTCTCGCTGTTTGCTTTCAGCTATTTATTTGGCTTTGTGGGGCTTTTGTTGGCGGTGCCAATGGCTGCCGCGATGGGGGTTTTTGTGCGTTACGCGTTGTCACGCTATTTGAGCTCGCCGTTATATAAGGGTGTGCCTGAACCGGTAATTTCGAAGAAAACGCGCAAGGTTTGATTTTGGCGAGGCAGCTTGCGTTTGATTTACAGTTGCGTCCGGCGCTGGGGCGGCATGATTTTCTTGTGACATCATCGAACAGTGCTGCGGTAGCACTGGTTGACCAATGGCCAAATTGGCAATCGCATGCTGCGGTGCTGGTTGGGCCACCGGGATCAGGAAAGAGCCACTTGGCCGAAGTTTGGCGGCAGCTGTCTGGAGCTAACAGTGTTCGTAGCAGTGAGGTTTTGACGGAGGCAGTGCCGAATTTGATGACGACCGGCGCGCTTGTGGTAGAGGACTTGGCTACGGGCAAATTTCATGAACATGCGCTATTTCATCTGCTCAATCTGGCGCGAGAAACTGGCGGGCACATACTCTTTAGCGCAAGTGCGTGGCCACTGACTGGCATAGAGCTTCCTGATCTTGCGTCCAGGTTCAATGCCTTGACGGTTGCTGCAATTCTACCCCCTGATGACGAACTTTTGCGAGGTGTGTTGGTAAAACTTTTCGAGGACCGACAAATCGCGGTAGACGAAGCATTGATCAGCTATCTGATTATGCGCATGCCCCGGTCACTCGACATGGCAAGGCAGCTTGTGGCGCGCATTGATGTGGCGGCATTGGAGCAGGGGGCTGAGGTAACGCGCGTGTTTGCGGGCAAAGTTTTGGCGGAATTGGAAAGCCCGGATTTACTTTAATCATCGATGAAATCTGCGCATTCACAAATTCGTCATGCAAGCGTAGTGTGAGTGGATATGATGAATGATCTTTCTGAAACGCCAGCCACACTAGAGTCTCCATCCCGGTTCTTTAATCGGGAACTGAGCTGGCTTGATTTCAATATGCGGGTACTTGCTGAAGCTAAAAATCCTGATCACCCGCTGTTGGAGCGAGTGCGGTTCTTGTCGATTTCTGGCTCAAATCTCGATGAGTTTTTTATGGTTCGCGCAGCTGGACTGGTTGGGCAACTGCGCGAGCAAGTTCAGGAAATCAGCCAGGATGGCTTGAACCCTTCTGAGCAACTGGCACTTATTCGCACACAGACGCTACAATTGATGGCAGAACAAGATATCCGCTGGCTGCAATTGCGGGATGAACTGGGCGAGAACGGCATTGATCTGGTTGAAGCGCATGAGTTGACAACTGAAGATCATGTGTTTCTCGATCAGCGCTTTCTTGAGCAAATTTTACCTGTTGTGACACCAATTGCGATTGATCCGGCGCACCCGTTTCCCTTCATTCTCAATCGTGGGTTTGTGCTTGCCGCTGAACTGAAAAATCGTATTGATAGCAACATCATGCGCGCGTTGCTTCCGATACCACATCAACTTGAACGGTTTGTGCGTTTGCCGGGGCCTTTGACGCGGTTTATCACGCTCGAAAACATGCTTGCATTGTTTTTGCCGCGCCTGTTTCCAGGTTACGAGGTTGTGGGCGACGGGTTGTTCCGCGTGATCCGTGACAGCGATTTGGAAGTGGAAGAAGAAGCCGAAGACCTCGTACGAGTGTTTGAAAGCGCCTTGAAGCGTCGCCGCCGTGGTATTGTCATCCGCATGGAAGTGGACACCAATAGCCCCCGCAGCCTGATTGAATTCATAGCGGCGGAAATGGATGTTTCACCTGATATTGTCGTCGAGACCAAAGGACTTGTGGGTTACGCCGACACGGCGCGGCTGATTTTGGATGAACGGCCCGATTTGAAGTTCAAACCCTTCGTGGCGCGGTTCCCGGAGCGTGTGCGGGATCACGGTGGCGATATTTTTGCGGCGATCCGTCAGAAAGACTTTATCGTTCACCACCCCTATGAGTCGTTTGATGTGGTGGTGCAATTCATCCGGCAAGCGGCGTCGGATCCTGACGTAATGTCGATCAAGCAGACATTGTACCGCACATCGCGCAATTCACCTGTTGTTGCGGCATTGGCTAAAGCTGCTGAAGCGGGTAAATCTGTGATGGCGCTGGTCGAGTTGAAGGCGCGGTTTGATGAGGAAGCAAATATTCAGTGGGCACGGGACTTGGAGCGAGCCGGTGTGCAGGTGGTGTTTGGTTTTCGCGAATTGAAAACCCATGCCAAGGTTTCGATGGTATCCCGACGCGAAGGCGGCGCGGTGCGGACTTATGTGCATTTCGGCACCGGAAATTATCATCCGATCACTGCGAAAATCTATACCGATCTTTCATTTTTCACCTGTGACCCGGCCTTGGTGCGGGATGCTGCGCGGCTGTTCAATTTTATTTCAAGCTACGCCCAGCCGCAGGAACTTGAGCGCATTTCACTGTCGCCAATGAATCTGAAGTCGAAGTTGCTTGAGAACATCGCTGACGAAATTGAGCATACGAGAGCAGGTCGCGTGGGGCAGATCTGGGCGAAGATGAATTCGCTTGTTGATCCTGATGTGATTGATGCGCTCTACGTGGCGTCGATGGCTGGTGTGCAAATAGATCTTGTG